>NZ_JBTWNF010000020.1:0-141466 GCF_054796175.1 Actinomycetospora sp. C-140
CGAGCCTGGTAGCGGACCAGACCGGAACCGCTGACCGACACGCTCACAGATCAACGGGGAGTTCGTACGCGTAGAAGCAGCGAACAGCGCGTTCGCTGCGAAAGACCCCGGACCTCAGTAGTGGACGACGCCCCGCTCGCCGCCGCCGGCCGCGACGGTGTCGCCGGTGACCGCGACGGCGCGGGGCGAGGCGAGGAACACGACGACGTCGGCGACCTCGTCCGCGGTGATGATCCGCCGCAGGCTGGTGCCCGCCGCGAGCTCCGCCCGGACCTCGTCCTCGGAACGCCCCGTCGACTCCATCCGCGACGCCACCATCCCCGGCGTCCGCTCGGTCTCGGTGTAGCCCGGGTGCACGACGACGACGCCGACGCCGTGCGGGCCGAGCTCGTCGGCGAGGTTCGCGGTGAGCGCCGCGACGCCGACGTTGCGGATCGTCCCGGCGATGGAGCCGGTGCGCCGCGCGTTGAGCCCCGAGATGTTGACGATGCGGCCCCAGCCCTGCGCCGTCATGTGCGGGGCGACCGCGCGGGCGGTGCGCAGGTAGCCGAGCACCTTGGTGTCGACCTCGGAGAGCACCGCGTCGTCGGTCAGCTCGGTCAGCGGCGGGATCGGTGAGCCGCCTGCGGGTCGGGCGGCCGCGTTGACCAGCACGTCCACGCCGCCGAGCTCGTCGACCACCCGCGCCACCATCGCCCGCACCGACGCGTCGTCGGTGGTGTCGGCGACGACCGTCAGCACCCGCGACGCGGGCCCGGCCGCACGCACCCGCCCGGCGGCGGTCTCCAGCGCCTCGGCGTCGCGGGCGACGAGCACGACGTGCGCGCCCTCGGTCGCGAGCACCCGCGCGCACGACAGCCCGATGCCGCGCGACGCGCCGGTGACGATCGCGACGCGGCCGCCCAGTCCCAGGTCCACGGCTCAGCTCCAGTCGTAGAAGCCGCGCCCGGACTTCTGCCCGAGCTCGCCGCGCTCCACCTTGTCCCGCAGCAGCTGCGGCGGCGTGAACCGCGGGCCGAGCTCCGTCGTGAGGTGCTCGGCGATCGCCAACCGGACGTCGAGTCCCACCACGTCGGTGAGCCGCAGCGGGCCCATCGGCCAGCGGTAGCCGAGCTGCATGCCGGTGTCGATGTCCTCCGGGCTCGCGACGCCCTCCTCGACCATCCGGATGGCCTCGAGGCCGACTGTCAGCCCGAGGCGCGAGGTGGCGAAGCCGGGCGCGTCGTTGACCACGATCGCGGTCTTGCCCAGCGCGTCCACCCACTCGCGGGTGGCGCTCGTCGTCTCCTCCGACGTACCGGGGTGCACCACCAGCTCGACGAGCTTCTGCGCGGGCACCGGGTTGAAGAAGTGCATGCCGATGACGCGGTCGCCGGGCAGGTCGGCCGCGATCGCGGCGATCGAGAGCGACGAGGTGTTGGACGCGAGGACCGCGCCCGGGCAGGCGCGCGCGGCACCGCCGAGCACGGTCTGCTTGAGCTCGACCCGCTCGGGGACGGCCTCGATGACGATCGCCGCGTCGTCCGGCAGTTCGGCGACGTCGGTGGCGAGGGTCAGACGGGCGAGCAGGTCGTCGCGCGTCGTGCCCTCGGGCAGCTTCCCGCGCGACGCCGCGCCGTCGAGGCTCGTCTCCACCGCCTGCCGCGACGCGTCGACGCGGGAGGCGTCTGCCTCCACCAGGGCCACCGGCGATCCGGCGGCAAGCAGGACGTGGGCGATCCCGGCGCCCATCGTCCCGCCGCCGATGACCGCGGCCGTCGGGCGTGCATCCACGAGTTCTCGAACCTCCAGGGTCGTGTGTGTGGCCGCCGGTATCTCAGCACGACTCACGACTGCGCGAGCGCCAACGAGACGTGATCGGGCATGAGCACCGCCGCCCGCGACACGAGCGCGAGGAATCGGTTGGTCAGCGCGTCGGGCTCGGCACCGGTGTAGGCGACGAGCTCGCGCTCGACGCGGGGGACCGGGCGGGCGATCGCGCCGATGAACTGGGGCGGGACGATCGCCGCGGGCACCAGCGACGGTCCGATCCCGGCCGCCGTGAGCAGGGGAGCGACCGCGGTCTGCTCGGTGCGCACGGCGACCTGGGGTCGGTAGCCCACCTCCCGGCACGCGTCCAGCAGCACGTCCGACAGCGCGTGGTCCGGGGCGTACTGCACCCACGGGACGTGCTCGAGCCGGCTCAGGGCGATCTCCCCGGCGGCGGGGCGCATGAGGTCGTCGGCGCCCAGGTTGGGCGGCAGCAGCACGACCATCTCCTCGGTGCCGAGGCTGCGCTGTCGTCCACGCCACTGCGGCGGCACCGGCCCGACGCCGACGTCGGCCTGGCCCTCGGCGATCGCGGTGGCGAGCGCGTCGCCGTGCCGGTGCTCGTAGAGCCGCACGGTCACGACCGGGTTCTCGGTGCGCCATCGACGCAGCACGCCGGGGAGGAGCCCCAGGCTGACGGAGTACACGGTGGCCAGGCGCAGCTCGCCGCCCTCGGAGCCGGTGGCCGCCCGGGCGGCGGCGTTGCCGCGCTCGGCGGCCGTCACGGCGGTCCGGGCGTGGGGGAGCAGGGCCCGCCCGGTCGGGGTGAGAGCCACCGCACGGGGCAGGCGGCTGAAGAGTGATCCACCCAGCTCCCTCTCGAGCGTCGCGATCTGCTGCGAGAGGCCGGGCTGGGTGACGAACAGCCGGTCGGCGGCCCGCGTGAAGGAGCCCTCGTCCACGACCGCGAGGAAGTACTCGAGCTGGCGCAGCGTCGGCATCAGCTCAGCTTATGGCTCATGGCGAGAAGCTTCTTCGACTTATGGTTCCTGCGCTCGCACGGTGGATGGCGACCGGATGAAGACCAGTCGTCCACCCCCGAGGAGCTCCCCGTGCCTCTGGCCCTGCTCGCCCTCGCCCTGGGCACCTTCGGCATCGGCACCACCGAGTTCGTGATCATGGGCTTGCTGCCCGAGGTCGCGGGCGACCTCGGTGTGCCCGTCTCCGAGGCAGGCCACCTCGTGTCCGCCTACGCCGCCGGCGTCGTCGTCGGCGCGCCCCTGCTCGCCGGCGCGACCGTCAAGCTGCCCCGCCGCCCCGTCCTCATGGCCCTCATGGGCGTGTTCGCCGTCGGCAACCTCGCCTCCGCGATCGCCCCCGGGATCGGGTCGCTCATGGTGGTCCGCTTCCTGACCGGCCTGCCGCACGGCGCCTTCTTCGGCCTGGCGTCGGTGACCGCCGCGGCCATGGTCGGCCGCGACCGCCGCGCCACCGCCGTGTCGCGGGTCTTCCTCGGCCTGACCGTCGCCAACGTCGTCGGCGTGCCGCTCGCGACGCTGCTCGGCCAGGCCGCCGGCTGGCGCGCCACGTTCGCCGTCGTCGGCGTGATCGGGCTCGTCGCCCTCGGCGCCGTCGCCGCGTTCGTCCCGGCCGCCGCGCCCGCCGCGACCGGCAAGGGCGCCCTGCGCGGCGAGGTCGCCGCGCTGCGGCAGCCGCAGGTCGTGCTCTCGCTGGCCGCCGTGGTGTTCGGCTTCGGCGCGATGTTCGCCTGCTACAGCTACGTGACGCCGATGCTCACCGAGGTCGGCGGGTTCTCCACCGCCACGGTGACGCTGCTGCTCGCCGTCGTCGGCCTCGGCATGACCGCCGGCTCGGTGCTCGGCGGCCGCGCCGCCGACCGGGCCCCGCTCGGGACGCTGTACGTGTGCCTGCTTGCGCTGGCCGGCGTGCTCGTGAGCTTCGTCGTCACCGTGCACCACCCGGTGCTGGCGGTGCTCTCGCTGTTCGGCGCCGGCATGTTCTCGCTGGCCCTCGGCCCGGCGATCCAGACCCGCATCCTCGACCTGGTCGGTGAGGCGCCCACGGTGGCGTCGGCGGCCATCCAGTCGGCGTCGAACATCGCCAACTCCCTCGGCGCGTGGCTGGGCGGCATGGTCATCGCCGCCGGCCTCGGCTACCTCGCCCCCACGATCGTCGGCGCCGCCCTCGCCGTCGTCGGCCTCGCCGTCCTGGCGCTGTCCGGCGGCCTCGAGGTCCGCGGCCGCCGCCGGTCGACGGCCGCCGAGGCGCCCGACGAGACCCGCGAGCTGGTGCCCGCCTGACCCCGTATGTGAGCGAACTTTGGTGCTATGGCCCCAAAGTTCGCTCACATACGTCAGAGCGCCACCACCAGCAGCACCGGGACGCTGAGCAGGGTCGTGAGCAGGGCGGCGTCGCGGGCCAGGGCCACGCCGGTGTCGAAGCGCACCGCGTACCCGAAGACGTTCTGCGCCGTGGGCAGGGCCGCGCTGACCACGACCGTCAGCAGCGCCGGGCCGGTGAGGCCGAAGACCAGCCCCAGCGCCCAGGCGATGAGCGGGTGCGCGAGGTTCTTCAGCACGATCACCGCACCCAGGCACACGGGGTCGTCGTCGCGGCCCGGCCGCTGGGCGTGCGCGAGCGAGAGCCCGAAGGCCAGGAGCATCGCCGGCACCGCGAGGTCGGCCAGCAGCTCGACGGGCTCGAGCAGGCTCTCGGGCACCCGGACCCCGGCCACGTTGAGCGCGAGGCCCGCCACCGTCGCGATCAGCAACGGGTTGCGCAGCGGCGCCAGCAACGCCCCGCCGAGACCTCCGGTCTCCCCGCGGCGACGGGCGGCGACGGCGTCCAGCAGCGTGGTGTAGGCGGGCGTGAGCACCGCCAGCTGGAAGATCAGGGCCGGCGCGATCTCGGCGGCGCTGCCGAGCGCGTAGGTCGCGATCGGGAGGCCCAGGTTGCCGGCGTTGAGGTAGCCGCTGGCCATCGAGCCGACGACCGTCTCGCCGCGCGGGCGGCGGCGCAGCATCCCGACCGGCACGTAGAGCAGGCACACCGCCACGGCCGCGAGGGCGGTGACGACGAGGCCCGTCGAGAGCACCCGCGCCACGTCCGCCCGCAGCAGCGTGACGAAGAGCAGCGCGGGGCTCGCGACGAAGAACGCCGTCCGCGACAGGACCTCCGTGGCCCCGTCGGGGAGCACCCCGAGACGCCCCACGAGGATCCCCACGGCGACGACGACGCCGATGACGACGAAGCCCTCGACCACACCGCTCACGTGCCGACCACCCGACGAGCCTAGGCACGGACCGCTACGGTCCCCCGACCATGGGCATCCTCGATCGCTTCCGCCTCGACGACCGCGTCGCCGTCATCACCGGCGCCAGCTCCGGGCTCGGCGCGGTGTTCGCCACCGCGCTGGCCGAGGCCGGCGCCGACGTCGTGCTGGGCGCACGGCGCACCGAGAAGCTGGAGGACACGCGCAAGGCCGTCGAGGAGCGCGGGCGGCGGGCGGTCACCGTGCGCACCGACGTCGCCTCGCCCGAGGACTGCCACGCGCTCGCCGACGCTGCTGTGAACGAGCTCGGGCGCCTCGACATCCTGGTCAACAACGCCGGGATCGGCACCGCCTACCCCGCGACCAAGGAGACGCCGGAGCAGTTCCGCGAGGTGATCGACATCAACCTCAACGGCTGCTACTGGATGGCGCAGGCCGTCGCGCGCCACATGGCGCCCGGCAGCGCGATCGTCAACGTCTCGAGCATCCTGGGCCTGACCACGGCCGCTCTGCCGCAGGCCGCGTACTCGGCGTCGAAGGCGGGCCTGCTCGGCCTGACCCGCGACCTCGCCCAGCAGTGGACCGGCCGCAAGGGCATCCGCGTCAACGCCCTCGCGCCCGGCTTCTTCACCTCGGAGATGACCGACAGCTACCACGAGGGCTACCTCGAGACGATGATGCCGCGGGTCCTCGCCAACCGGATCGGCGATCCGGAGGAGCTCGCGGCGGCCCTGGTGTTCCTCGTGTCCGACGCCGGGTCCTACGTCACGGGCACCACCCTGACCGTCGACGGCGGCGTCACGACGACCTGAGCTACGCCCTGAGCGATGCCACCCCGAGCTGCTCGGGCAGCACCCGGGCGGCCTCGAGCAGGCTGGGGCCGTACCAGGTGAGCAGGCGCCCGCTGACCAGCGCCGACGGCGCCACGAAGCTCTCCGGCCCGTCGTCGGCGGTGAACGTGTACGGCTCGTCGGGCAGCACGACGAGGTCGTGCGCGGGAAGGTCGGCGGGGTCGAAGCGCGGGTAGCGCTCGGTGCTGTCGCCGAGCACGTTCTGCACACCCAGGCGGTCGAGGACCGCGCCGGTGAACGTGTCCGAGCCGACGGCCATCCACGGCTTGCGCCAGATCGGCACGACGGCGCGTCGCGGCGTCTCGGGCAGCGGGAGGGTGTCCCAGGCGGCGCGCGCCCCGTCGATCCACGCCGGGCGCTCGAGCCCGCACGCGGCGAGCATCCGCTCCAGCGAGCGCAACGCCCCGTCCACGGTGCGGATGTCGGTGACGTAGACGGCGAGGCCGGCCTCGCGCAGCTTCTCCAGCTCGCCGGGCTTGTTCTCCTCGGCGTTGGCGAGCACGAGGTCGGGGCGCAGGCCGACGATCGCGTCGATGTCGGGGTTCTTGGTCCCGCGCACGCGCGTGACGTCGTGGTCGTCGAGGTCGGGCGGGTGCGTGCACCAGTCCGTCGCCCCGACGAGCAGGCCGGGCGCGGTGACGCCCACCGCCTCGGTCAGGGAGGGGACGAGGCTGACCACGCGCCGGACGGTCTCGGGGAGCGGGACGCGGCGGCCCTCGTCGTCCTGCACGTTCATGCCGGCGTTCATGCCCCCAGCGTGCCACCGCGAGACATCCGATACCGTCGGTACCGGCATTCTCGTGTGATCGGAGGACCACCCCCGTGGACCGTTGGGCGTCGGGCATCGACACCGCGTGGTTGCAGCTCGAGCAGCCGACGAACCGGATGGTGGTGCACGGGATCCTCTTCTGCGAGGGGCCGGTGGATCTCGACGCGCTGCGCGAGCGCGTCCGCGACCGGTGGGTCGCCGCCTATCCCGGGCTGCGGCAGCGGCCGACGTGGACGGTCGGGCAGCTCGGCCCGGCCCGGTGGGTCGACGCCGCCCCGGATCTGGACGAGCACGTCCGGACCGTCGCCCTCCCCGCGCCGGGCGACGACGCCGCGCTCGCCCGCCACGTCGGTGCCGCCATGTCCGAGCCGCTGCCCGCGGACCGGCCGTGGTGGTCGCTGCACCTCGTGACGGGCTACCGGGGCGACGGGTCGGCGCTGCTCGTCAACATCCACCACGGGCTGGCCGACGGCGTCGCGCTGAACCATCTGTTCCACGTGCTCGCCGACGAGCAGACAGCCGAGGGGACACCATCCGCGTACGCGGAGGCCCCACGCCGCCCGCGCCGTGCCCACGACTGGCGGCTGCTGCACCGGGAGGCGCGCCAACGGGTCGCCGACCTGCGCGCGAAGGTGCGCGCGGCCGGGACCTCCGAGGGGGCCGCGGAGCTGCGCGCCACCGGGCGGGCGGTGCGGACGTCGACCGCGATGCTCACCCGCCCGCCGCACGACCCGCCCTCGGCGCTGCAGGGCCGACCGGGCCCGGCGAAGTCGGCGCGCTGGACGTCGATGGTGCCGCTCGAGACGGTGAAGGCCGCCGGCAAGTCCGCCGGCGGGAGCGTCAACGACGTCCTCTGCGCCGCGATCGCCGGGGCGCTGCGGGAGTTCCTCGGCGAGGACACCCCGCGGCTGCGCGCCGTGATGCCGATCAACATGCGTCCCCTCGACCGGCCGATCTCCGACGAGCTCGGCAACGAGGTGGGGCTCGTGCTGCCACCCCTGCCCACCGACGAGCCCGACCCGGAGCGGCGGGTGGAGCGGGTGCACGCCGCGATGGCGACGATCAAGCGCACCGACCAGGCCCTCGCCACGTTCGCGGGGATCGCCGGGTCGGGGCACGGCCGTCCGGAGTGGACCCGGGCGCTCGTGGCCCGCTACGCGACGACGTCGTCGGTGATCATCTCGAACGTGCCGGGCCCGATCGCGCCGCTGACGATCGCCGGGACGCGCGTCCGCGACGCCCTGTTCTGGGTGCCCTGCTCCGGGGACCTCGCCCTCGGTGTCTCGATCCTGAGCTACGCCGGGCGCGTGCGCCTCGGGGTCCGGGCCGACACGGCGATCCTCGGCGGCGAGGACGGCGTCGACCGCTTCGTCGCCGCCCTCGACGCCCAGCTCGGTGCCTTCGGCATGTGAGCACTTTGGAGTGCTCTGGCACTCCAAAGTGCTCACATGCGGCGGAGCCGCACCTACATCGAGCGGCGGTACTGCCCGCCGACCTCGAAGAACGCGTCGGTGAGCTGGCCGAGGGTGCAGACGCGGGCCGCCGACATCAGTTCCGCGAAGACGTTCGCCCCCGAGGTCGCCGCGTCCTGCAGCCTCCGCAGGGCCTCGGGTGCCGTGTCGGCGTGGCGGGCCTGGAAGTCCGCGACGCGCTCGAGCTGGCCCTTCTTCTCGTCCTCGGTGCCCCGGGACAGCTCGAGCTCCGGCGCCTCCTGCTCCGCGTCCTCCGGCGGCAGGAAGGTGTTGACGCCGACGATCGGCAGCGAGCCGTCGTGCTTGCGCGACTCGTAGAGCATCGACTCGTCCTGGATCTTGCCGCGCTGGTAGCCGGTCTCCATCGCGCCGAGGACCCCGCCGCGCTCGGCGATCGAGTCGAACTCCTGGAGCACGGCTTCCTCCACGAGGTCGGTCAGCTCGTCGACGACGAAGGAACCCTGCAGCGGGTTCTCGTTCATCGACAGGCCCCACTCGCGGTTGATGATCAGCTGGATCGCCAGCGCGCGGCGCACCGACTCCTGCGACGGGGTGGTCACGGCCTCGTCGTAGGCGTTGGTGTGCAGGGAGTTCGCGTTGTCGTACAGCGCGCACAGCGCCTGCAGCGTCGTGCGGATGTCGTTGAAGTTCATCTCCTGCGCGTGCAGCGACCGCCCGGAGGTCTGCACGTGGTACTTCAGCTTCTGGCTGCGCTCGTTCGCGCCGTAGCGCTCCCGCATGGCGACCGCCCAGATGCGGCGCGCCACGCGGCCGATGACGGAGTACTCGGCGTCCATGCCGTTGGAGAAGAAGAACGACAGGTTGGGCGCGAAGTCGTCGATGTCCATGCCCCGCGCGAGGTAGGACTCGACGTAGGTGAACCCGTTCGCCAGCGTGAAGGCGAGCTGGCTGATCGGGTTCGCCCCGGCCTCGGCGATGTGGTAGCCGGAGATCGACACCGAGTAGAAGTTGCGCACCTTGTGCTCGATGAACCACTCCTGGATGTCGGCCATCATCCGCAGCGAGAACTCGGTGGAGAAGATGCAGGTGTTCTGGCCCTGGTCCTCCTTGAGGATGTCGGCCTGCACCGTGCCGCGCACGTTCTCGTAGGCGTGGGCGGCGAGCTCCGCGCGCTCCTCCTCGCTCGGCTCCCGACCTTTCTCCTCGGTGAACGCGTCCACCTGCTGGTCGACCGCGGTGTTGAGGAAGTACGCGAGGATCGCGGGCGCCGGGCCGTTGATCGTCATCGACACCGACGTGGTCGGCGACGTCAGGTCGAAGCCCGAGTAGAGCACCTTCATGTCGTCGAGCGAGGCGATCGAGACGCCCGAGGTGCCGACCTTGCCGTAGACGTCGGGCGGGGTCGCCGGGTCGTGCCCGTAGAGGGTCACCGAGTCGAACGCGGTGGACAGGCGCTTGGCCGGCGAGTCCTCGGACAGGTAGTGGAACCGGCGGTTGGTGCGGAACGCGTCGCCCTCGCCGGCGAACATCCGGGCCGGGTCCTCGCCCTCCCGCTTGAACGCGAACACCCCGGCGGTGAACGGGAAGTGCCCGGGCAGGTTCTCGCGGCGCAGGAAGCGCAGGATCTCCTCGTCGGCCGTGAACGGGGGCAGCGCGACGCGGTGGACCTTGGTGCCCGAGAGCGTCTCGCGGGTCAGCTGGGTGCGCAGCTCCTTGTCGCGGACGTGGACGACCATCTCGTCGCCCGCGTAGTCCTCGACGGTCTGCGGCCACGCGTCGAGCAGGGCCGCGGCCTCTCCGGGGAGGTCCCGCTCGGCCTCGGCGAGGACGGCCGGCAGCTCGCCGGCGTCGCGGTCGCCGAGCGCCTCGGCGGCCTGGCGCAGCGCGGCGCGCCGGCGGGCCGCGACGACCATCGAGTCCGTGTCCTGGTGGTACGAGCGCACCGTCCCGGCCACGTCGGCCAGGTAGCGGGCGCGCTCCGGCGGGATGGAGGCCGCGAAGTCGGTGGAGACCTTCGAGTCCGGAATCGTCAGCCGGCCCTCGCCGACGGTGAGGCCGTGCCCGCCGAGCATCCCGCGCAGGTGGCCGTAGAGGGCGGTGACGCCGTCGTCGTGGAACGTGGCGGCGCTGGTGCCGAAGACCGGCATGTCCTCCCACGAGGCGCCGAACGCGTCGCGGTTGCGCACCAGCTGGCGGGCGACGTCGCGGCGGGCGTCGTCGGCGCCGCGGCGCTCGAACTTGTTGATCGCGACGGCGTCGGCGAAGTCCAGCATGTCGATCTTCTCGAGCTGGGACGCGGCGCCGAACTCCGGCGTCATGACGTAGAGCGAGGAGTCGACGAAGTCCACGATCCCGGCGTCGCCCTGGCCGATGCCCGGCGTCTCGACGATGACGAGGTCGGCGCCCGAGGCGCGCAGCAGCAGGATCGCGTCCGCGAGGTTCTCCGGCAGCGTGCCCCCGCCGCCGCGGCTGGCCATCGAGCGGAAGTAGACCTGCGCCCCGCCCAGGGAGTTCATGCGGATGCGGTCGCCGAGCAGCGCGCCGCCGCCCTTGCGCCGCGTCGGGTCGACCGCGAGCACCGCGATCCGCAGCTTGTCCTCCTGGTCGAGGCGGAAGCGGCGCACCAGCTCGTCGGTCAGCGACGACTTGCCCGACCCGCCGGTGCCCGTGATCCCGAGGACCGGGACGGTCTTCCCCTCGACGACCGACCTCGCCCGCTCCCGGACCTCGGACGGCAGCCCGCCGGCCTCGGCCACCGACAGGGCGCGCGCCAGCGTGGCCGGCTCGCCGGTGAAGACGCCGTCCCAGCTCGACGGCGCCTGCGCGCCGAGGTCGACGTCGCAGGCCTCGATCATCGTGTTGATCATCCCCGGCAGGCCCATCCGCTGGCCGTCGGTGGGGGAGAAGATGTGGGCGACGCCGTGGGCGTGCAGGCGGTCGATCTCGTCCTGGACGATGACGCCCCCGCCGCCGCCGTAGACCTTGACGTGCCCGGCGCCGCGCTCGCGCAGGAGGTCGACGAGGTAGGAGAAGTACTCGACGTGCCCGCCCTGGTAGGAGCTGATCGCGACGCCGTGCGCGTCCTCCTGGATGGCGGCGGTGACCACCTCGTCGACCGAGCGGTTGTGGCCGAGGTGCACCACCTCGGCGCCCTGGCGCTGCAGGATCCGCCGCATGATGTTGATCGCCGCGTCGTGCCCGTCGAACAGGCTCGCCGCGGTGACGAAGCGGATCGGGTTCTCCGGGACGTACAGCTCGTCCGTCATCGTTCCTCGCAGTCCGGGGTCGGCGCCTCGGCCCCGAATAGTAGGACGTCAAAGCGTTTTGCGTGAGGCGACGCACGTCACTCACACAACGAAGCAATTGACTAGTGCGAACGAGTGAACAAGCGCTGATGCGCGACTGCTCTCGGTTACTCTCCGTCTCACCAGCCACGGAGGGTGAGGAGCCCGACGGGTTGTCCCCGCACCCCGCCCGCCCCGGGAGTCCCCCCATGAGCACCACCACCCCGTCCGGTTCGTTCCCCGCTCCCGAGGGCGACCCGTCCGCCCGGCCGACCACCGTCGTCAGCCAGGCCGCGCAGCCCACCGCGATGGTCGGCCAGGTGCCGGCCCCGGAGGCGCCGACGGCCTCGGGCGCCACCTCCGGCGCCGATCCCTCCGCGCCGCACGGCCAGCAGGCGCTCGTGCCCGGCCAGCAGCCCGGGTACGGCCAGCCCACCCAGCAGCAGCCCACCCAACAGCAGCCCACCCAGCAGCAGCCCGGCCACGACCCGTCCGTCCACGGCCAGCCCGGCTACGGCCCCGGCTACGACCAGCCCGGCTACGGGCCCGGCTACGGGCCGGGCTACGGCCAGCCCGTCTACGGCCAGGCCGCGTACGGCCAGCCCGGTGCCGGCCAGCCCGGCTACCCCCAGCCCGGGTACGGCGCACCCGGCCAGCCCCCGGCCGGCGGGATGCCGGGTTACGGGGGTCAGCCGCCGGCACCCCGCAAGCGCGGCTGGATCGGGTGGGTGGTCGGCGGCGTCGCGCTGCTCCTCGTGATCGGCATCGTGGGGGCCGTCCTCCTGCTCTCGGGCGGCAGCACCTACATCGGCGTCTCCGGCGAGCGCGTGGCGATCCCGGACGCCAACCCCGCCGGCGTCACCGACTCGATCATCGTCGACGGGTCCGGCCAGGTGCAGAGCGTGCACGTCGAGGCGACGATCTCGCACCCGTACACCTGCGACCTCACCGTCTCGCTGATCTCGCCGCAGGGCACCGAGATCCCGCTGGCCGACCCGCCGACCTGCGACCGCGCCAACCCGAACCTCGGCGTGAACCTCGACAGCACCGCGCCGGGCAGCCCGCTCGCCCCGCTCGTGGGCCAGGAGGCCGGCGGCGAGTGGCGCCTCCACGTCGTCGACGCGGTCGGCATCGACCAGGGCGCGATCACCGGGTGGGGTCTCACGGTCCAGACCGGCTGAGCCGTCCGGCCCAGCGTCTCGGGGGAATGAACGGCGCTTCCGCTGCTTCGGATGCAGCGAGAGTTCCGTTCGTTCGTCCCCGCCGGCGCTCATCCAGGCCTCGCCCGCCCGTGCAACGGCCCGACCGGGAATTAATGTCGGATCGGTGACGGAACGATCACGCCACGGCCGCGTACCATCGCGAATCTGGACACCGTGTGGCCGTTCGTCGTCCAGCCCGTGGCGCGAACGGCTGATTCAGGAATGGTCCGATTGCTGAGTGTTCATGGCCAGGTGCTCGGGTATCTGGCAGCCCACCGGCCCCAACGGGCAATGTTGACCAAGGAGTAGCAGTGATCATTCTCGGAGTCATCCTGATCATCATCGGGGCCATCACCGGCATCTCGATCCTGTACACGATCGGCGCGATCCTCGCGGTCGTCGGTCTCGTGCTCACGATCCTGGGTGCCGTCGGCCGCGGTGTGGGTGGCCGCAAGACCTACTTCTGAGCGACCGGTCTCGCCCGACGGCCCGTCACCCGCGTGGTGGCGGGCCGTCGGTGTGTCCGGGTCAGGCCGCGCGGCGCTCCCGATCGAGGCGGGCGACGATCTCGCCGGCCGGATCCTCGGTCACCGCCCGCCACCCGGTGCCCGCCCAGAGGTGGACGGCCTCCGGGTCGCCGGCCGCCGCGGCCGCCGCCCGCACGGGCCGGGTGAGGTGGTGCAGCTCCGGGTACGCGGCGGGCGCGTCGGCGGCGTGCTCGTCGGTGAAGCGGTTCGCCAGACCCCGGGCCGGTCGCCCGGTGAACGCGCGCGTGACGACGGTGTCCCGCGCGTCCGCGGCGAGCAGCGCCGCGCGGTGGGTCGCCGAGGTACCCGCCTCCGGGCAACAGAGGAACGCGGTGCCGAGGCCGGCGGCGACGGCTCCGGCCGCCAGCGCGCCGGCGACACCGGCCCCGTCGGTGATCCCTCCCGACGCCACCAGCGGCAGGTCGGTCGCCGCGCGGACGGCGGGCAGCAGCGTCGCGAGCGGCTCGGCGCCCGCCTCCGGGTCACGGGTCGAGCTCCTCTGCGCTCCGTCTCCCGGGTCGTCGCCGCCGGTGTCGACGTGCACCCCGCGGTGACCGCCGGCGTCGCGGCCCTGCACCCACAGCGCGTCGAGGCCCAGCGCGGCCGCGGCGCGCGCCTCGGCCACCGAGGTCACCGTGGCCACGAGCGCCGCGCCCGTCGCGCGCAGCGCCGCGAGCCGGGCCGCGGACGGGAGCGCGAACGTCACCGACACGACCGCGGGACGGTGCCGCGCGAGCACCGCGATCTTGTCGTCGACCGCGTCGTCGTCGGCGCGGGGCTCGCCGAGCGCGACGCCGTACCGCGCGGCCTCGCCCTGCAGGCTCGCGGCGTAGGTCGCGATCGCCGCGGCCCGGGCCGCCGGGTCCGGATCGGGGTCGGCCGGGAGGAAGAGGTTGACGCCGTACGGGCGCGGGCTCAGCCCTCCGAGCTCGGTGAGCTGACCGTCGAGCGCCTCCGCGCCGAGGTAGCCGCCCGCGAGGAACCCCATCCCACCCGCCGCGGCGACGGCGGCCACCAGCGCGGGCGTCGACGGGCCGCCCGCCATCGGGGCGGCGACCACGGGCACGTCGAGCGGGGGGAGCTCCGGCACGGTCGACCAGCCTGCCCGAGCGGGTCAGGCGCCGCCGAACGGGAACTCGCCCGCGCCCTCCCACGGCCCGCCCCGGTAGTGCCACAGCCCGAGACCGGTGATCGTCGCCGTCCACGGCACGTGCTCGGCGGTCAGCTCGGCGAGGGTCGTGCGCGCGGTCGCCGCGTCGACCTTGTTCTGCACGGTGACGTGCGGGCGCAGCCGCTGACGGTCCTGGCGGGTGAGATCGCCGGCGAACCGGTCGGCGACGCGCTCGTGCACCGCCGCCAGCCCGGGCGCGTCGACGGGGTGCGCCACGCCGCGCCCCAGCGACACGGGCGCGCCGATCACCGCCGGGATCGGCGCCCGGTCGGTGACCTCGGCGAGCACGTCGGCCACCGCGTCGAACCGGGCGCCGGGCAGGGCGTGGAAGAGCGTGAGGTGTGCGCCGACGACGCGTCGACCGGCCGGGAACCAGCGCCGCCTGCGGTCGTCGAGCTCGTCCTGGGAGGCGGCGTCGAGGAGCGCGGTGACGATCAGCGGATCGGTCACGGTCCCGCGGCCCAGCCGTCCGGGTCGTCCCAGGCCTGCAGCGTGCGCCGGCTCGTGAACCGCCGCTCGGCGCCGGTGCGCGGGTCCGGGAAGGCGAGCTCGCGGGCCAGGAGCTGCAGCGGCGCACGGAAGTCGTCGAGCGGGACGTCGCGCACGGTCGGGTAGAACGGGTCGCCGAGCAGCGGCAGCCCGAGCGAGGCCATGTGCACCCGCAGCTGGTGGGTGCGCCCGGTGTGCGGGGTCAGGCGGTAGCGCGCGCGGGCGCCGCGCACGTCGACCAGCTCGACGAGCGTCTCCGCGTTCGGCTCGCCCGGTGTCTCGTACGCGGTGACGACGCCGCGCTCCTTGACGATCCGGCTGCGCACCACCCGCGGCAGCTCCACCGACGGGTCGTACGGGGCGACGGCCTCGTAGACCTTGGCGACGCGCCGGTCGCGGAACAGGTTCTGGTAGGTCCCGCGCCGGTCGCGGTCGGCGACGAACAGCACGAGACCCGCCGTGACGCGGTCGAGCCGGTGGGCCGGGCTCAGGTCGGGGAGCCCGAGCTCGTGGCGCAGCCGCACCAGGGCGGTCTCGCGGACGTGGCGCCCGCGCGGGATCGTCGCGAGGAAGTGCGGCTTGTCCACCACGACGATCTCGTCGTCGCGGTGCACGACGTCGACCGCGAACGGCACGGGCGCCTCGTCGGGCAGGTCGCGGTGGAACCACACCACCGCCCGCGGGACGAACGGGGCGTCCGGCCCCAGCGGGCCGTCGTCGGACACGATGCGCCCCTCGGCGAGCATCGCGTCGACCCGCGCCGAGGGCACCGGCAGCCGGTCCACGAGGTGGTCGCGCAGCGTCGACCAGGGCCCGTCGTCGGGCATCCGCACCCGTGCCGGGTCGAGCCCGTCCCGCGGCGGCAGCGGCGGAGGACGACGGGACACCTCCGCGAGCCTACGGACGTGCCGAGCGGGGGAACGGCGCGCTCCGTGCGGACGAATTCGGGCCGCGCCCGGCGCCGCATCCGCCACAGTCGGTCTCCGGAGGGGGGACCACGATGACCAGCACCGACACCGACGCCGGCACCGCCGCCGCCGACCCCGCCGAGCGGGACCGGCTCCTGGAGCTGCTGACGGCGTACTGGCGCACCCAGATCGTCGGCCTCACCGCCGAGCTGGGTCTGCCCGACGAGCTCGCCGACGGCCCGCGCGGTGTCGCCGAGCTGGCCGCGCGCACCGGCACCGACGCCGGGCAGCTCGGGCGTCTGCTGCGGGCCCTCGACGGGTTCGGTCTCGTGGCGGGCCTCGACGACGGCCGCTACGCGACCACGCCCGCGGGTCGCTGGCTCGAGCGGGACCGGCCGGGCGGCATCCACGCCCGCGCGCTGCTCGTGCGCCGGCTCTGGTACCCGTCGTGGGACGGCCTGCTCGCGTCGCTGCGCGACGGGCGCAGCGGGTTCGAGCACCGCTTCGGCGCCCCGCTGTTCGAGCACCTCGCCGCGCACCCCGACACGAACGCGCTCTTCGACGCCACGATGTCGGGATCGACGGCCGTCGCCGCGGACGAGGTCGCGGCGGTCTACGACACCACGTGGGCCCGCACGCTGGTGGACCTCGGCGGCGGCACCGGCGCGCTGCTGAGCGGCCTGCTCCGGCGCAACCCGGCTGCCCGGGGCGTGCTGGTCGAGACCGGCCCGGTCGCCGAGCGGGCCCGGGCCACGCTGGCGGCCGGCGGCCTCGACGGGCGCTGCGAGGTGCGGGCCGGGGACTTCTTCGTCGACGTGCCGGGCGGCGCGGACCTCTACCTGCTCTCGTGGATCGTCCACGACTGGGACGACGAACCGGCCGGGCGGCTGCTCGCGCGCTGCCGCGAGGCGATGGGACCGCAGGCCCGCCTGCTCGTGCTCGAGGTCGTGCTGCCCGAACGCCCGGAACCCACCACGGCCGGGCTCTACGACCTGCACATGATGGCCGTCGTGGGCGGGCGGGAGCGCACCGAGGCCGAGTACGACCGGCTCTTCGCCGCCGCCGGCCTGGAGCGGGTCGCCACGATCCCGACGACCGGGCTGCGCGCCGTCCTCGAGGTCCGGGTGGCCGGCTAGATCAGTGCTCTCGCGAAACCGGTCGCGACGCGGTCCAGCGTCCGCGTGGGGACGTCGCGGTAGCCGGGCGTCGTGTGGTGGCGCCACATGCGCTCGGCGAACGTCCAGGCGAGGTCGCGGGTGCCGACGACGAGCAGGTCGCCGAGCACGTTGCCGGCCTTGTCGAAGAGCGACCCGTCGCCGCCGACGTCGGACCACGGGGCGTCGAACTTCCCGCACAGCGAGTCCATGTTCCGCTCGAAGATCGTGTTGATCGCCCGGTAGTCGTCGTACTGCTCGTCGGTGGTGCCCAGCGGGGCGTCGGGGTGGCGCTCCCAGACGTCGAGCAGGGCGAAGGCGAGGTCGAAGTTGACGTGGGCGTTCACGCCGGTGGCGGCGAAGCGCCACGGCTCGATGCCGTCCTCCTGGCGACGGTCGAACAGCAGCTGCCAGCACCCCGGGACGGTCGCGCCCGGGGTGCCGTGGGCGAGCATCGCGTCCAGGTAGCGCTGGGCGAAGGCGATGTCGAGCTCGATGATGAAGTCGCCGCACCGGAACAGCGACCGGTTCTCGTACGACGCGAGGACGTCCTCGGTGATCTGCTGGTACAGGCGCGAGAAGCAGGCGACGCCGTCGTCCTCACCCCGCGGCTGCAGCGTCGCCGCCACCGTCGAGATCTTCTTGAGCCGGTCCACGACGGACGGGACGTCCGTGAGCGCCGGCCGGGCGAGACCGGTCAGCGACCCGAGGTTGCCGGCGAGGGTGTGGTCGTCGTTCATCGCGGGCCTCTCTCGGCGCTGGTGGGGCGGGCGCGGACGCGCTGCAGGAGCGCCGCGGCCTGGGTGCGCGAGCGGGTGCCGGTCTTCGCGAGCACGCGGGAGACGTGCACGGCGACGGTGCGCTCGCTGATGTAGAGCCGGTGGGCGATCTCGCGGTTGGACAGCCCGTCGGCGAGCACGGCGAGCACCTCGTGCTCCCGCGACGTCAGCGCCGCGAGCTCGGGGGCGCGCCGGGTCGCGGCGCCGGCGTCCGCCGCGGCGGCCGGGCGGTCCGCGGTGGTGACGACGGCGTCGCCGGCGTGCGCGACGTCGAGGCGGGCCCTCCGGGCGAGGGCGTCGATCTCGGCGAGGAACGGCCCGGCGCCCATCGCGTGGGCGGTCTCGGCGGCGGCGCGCAGGGCCCGGGCGGCCTCCCCGCGCCGCGCGCCGGTGGCGAGCAGGGCCTCCGCCCGTCGCAGCAGGGCGTAGGCCGCCGGGTAGGGGTTGAGCTGGGCGCTCCACATCTCGGCCACCTGCCCCCAGGCGGCCGGGTCGCTCGCCCCGGCGGCGCGGCCCGCCTCGGCACGGCACATCCGCACGTAGGCCAGGACGGTGCGCCGCAGCGCCGGCACCGTGTGCGGGACCCGGCGCTCGAGGTGCACGACGTGGCGCGCGAGCCGGTCGAGCGTCGCGCGGTCGGTGGTCATCCCGCGCCCGGCGGCCTCGGCCTCCGCGCGCAGCCCGTGCCAGACCAGCGGCGCGATGAGGAAGACGTCGTCGGGCGTGTGCTCGGCGACGTCGAGGCCGCGGGCGACGAGCCCGCGTGCGAGGTCCGGGCGCCCCCGCCACATCTCGACCCCGGAGCGCAGCGTGAGCAGCGGGACCCGGTAGCGCGAGGCGACCGTGACGCGCCGGGGTGCGCGGTCGTCGGGGTCGTCGGGCTCGGGGTCCTCCTCGCCCGTGCCGTCGAGGGCGAGCAGGTCCACGGCGCGCAGGTCCTCGTCGGCCTCGACGAACTCGCCGCGCCCGACCTGGAGCCGGCAGCGGGCCAGCCGCACCTCGAGCGCGTCGGCGCCGGTGGGGGAGAGCGCCCACGCCTCGTCGACGGCGTCGGAGGCCTCGGCCCAGCGTCCGAGCCGGAACAGGCCGTTGGCCGCGGTGGCGAGCAGCCGCACCCCCGCCGAGCGCGACAGCCCGAGGTCGCGCATCCGTGCCACGCCCTGGCGCGCGATCTCGACGCCCTCGTGGATCTCGGCGAGCGGGCCGGAGAGCAGGTCCGCCCAGGCCTGGTAGGCGCGCCCGACCGCCGCGGCGTCCCCGGTGCGTTCGGCGATCATGAGGCCGTCGGCGACCGACGCGAGCCCGGCGTCGGGGTTCTCGAGATAGGCCTGGGCGAAGCCGAGCGTCGCGAGCATCGGCGCCTGCTCGGCCTGCTCGCCGCCCGCGCGCGAGACCGCGAGCGCCCGCTCGGCCTCCTGCTGCGCCCCGCGCACGTCCCCGGTGATCAGCAGGGCCTCGGCGTGGGCGGCGTGCACCGCGGCCAGGGCGGGGTCGTCCCCGACGCGCCGCCCGGCCCGGCCCGCGTCGTGCAGCACGGCGACGGCGTCGCCGGTGCGCCCGGCGTCGAGCAGTGAGCGCCCGAGCCGCACCACCGCGGGCAGCTCGCCGACGCCGGCGGACGCCGGGTCCGGGACGATCCGGCGCAGCAGGTCGACGGCCGCGTCGTACTCGCCGGCGAGCTGCGCGGTGTCCGCCGCCCGGTTCAGGAGCGTGCCCGACTCCGGGTCGCCCGGGGGCAGCGCCCGCACCCGGCGCCCGGGCAGCAGCTTGTCCGACGGCGGGGCGGTGCGGGCCGCCGCGAGCTCGAGGGCGGCCATCCACTGGCGGTGGGCGGTGCCGAACTCGTGCATCCGCTCGGCGAGGGTCGCGGCGTGCACCACGGCCGGCAGCGCGCGCTCCGGGTCGTCGGCGCGGGCCCAGTGGTGGGCCCGGCGCAGGGCGACGGCGGGGTCGGTGTCGTCGGCCACGGCTCCCACCGCTCCCGCCGCTCCCGCCGCCTCCAGGGCGTCGCGTGCCGCCGCCGGGTCCATGACGGCGTCCAGGGCGAGGGCGTAGCGGCGGTGCAGGCGCCGGCGCTCGCCGGGCATGAGGTCGGCGGCGACGACGTCGCGCATCAGGCCGTGGCGCAGGGCGTAGCCCTCGACGTCCGGGTCGACCACCACCACGGCCGCGTCGGCGGCCTCGCGCAGGGCCTCGACCAGCTCGGACTCCTCGGCGCCCACGACCGCGGCGAGCAGGCCGTGGGCCACGGGCTCCTCGCCCAGCGCGATCGCCTGCACCGCCGCCCGCGCCGCCCGTCCCAGCCCCGCGACGCGGCCGAGCACGACGCCGCGCAGCCCGGGGGACAGGCCGTCGTCGGCGCCCTCGGAGACGGCGGCCAGGGTCTCGGCGACGATGAAGGCGTTGCCTGCCGAGCGGTGCCAGACGAGCCCGGCGAGCGCGTCGTCGCCGCCGGCGTCGCGCACGATCCCGGTCACCGCGTGGTGGGGCAGCGGCGCCAGCTCGACCGTGCGCACGGCCCGGTCGCGGGCGAGCTCGGGCAGCATCCGCCGCAGCGGGTGGGCCGCGTCGAGAGCGTCGGAGCGGGCGGTGGCGACGACGAGGATCCGCTCGTCGACCAGGTGCGCCACGAGGGAGACCAGCAGCTCGCGGGTGGTGCGGTCGGCCCAGTGCAGGTCGTCGACGACGACGAGGACCGGCGCCGCGGCGGCGACCGCGTGCAGGACGCGGCGCACCAGCTCGAGCAGGTGCCCGGTCGACGGCGGCACCGCGGCCGGACCGGGGTCGAGCAACGGGGCGAGCTCGTCGCGCCACGGCTCCAGGGCGGCGCGCGCGGCGAGCGTGGGCGCCGGGGCGTCGTCGGGGGCGCGCAGCACGCGGCGCAGGCCCGTCGCCACCGGCCACAGCGGGAGCTGCTCGCCGACGTCCACGGCGGCCCCGGACACGACGACCCCGCCGTCGGCCTCCACACGCTCGGCGAGACTCCGCACGAGACGCGTCTTGCCCGCGCCCGCGTCACCGGTGACGACGACGGTGAGGGCGCCCGACGTCCGCGCCCGGTCCCAGCACCGGGCCAGGGCCGCGGCGTCGCCCGCCCGCCAGGGTGCCGGGGCCGAGGGGGCCACGGCGACGTCCGCCCCGCCGCCTCCCGTCGCCTCCTGACCTGGCACGACGAGGACGCTAAGCCGCCCCCGCGGCTCCGTCCAGCGGCGTACGCACGCGGTCGGCCGGGCTAGTCATTTCTGCTGATGCCCCGCGTCCCGTCGTCGGCCAGGCTTCTGACCGAGGGCGGGAGGACGGTCGTCGGGGGACCGGGAGGGGGTCGCTCCGAGTCCTCGCCCGCTCCGGTCCTGCGGCCGGGCGCGCGACGGGAGGGGGAGGCGGAACGGCACGGCGCCCGGGGGGACGCACCGCCGCCTGCCTCCCCCTTCCCGTTCGCTCAGAACAGGCGCGAGGTCGCGATCTCCGCACCCCGCGACAGCGCGCGGAACTTCTCCCACACCACCGTCGGGTGCACCTCCGGCGCGTAGCTCGCCCGCGAGGAGAACCCGCAGTCGGCGCCGGCGATGACGTTCTCCCGCCCGACGCACGAGGCGTACCAGCCGATCATGTCGGCGATCAGCTCGGGGTGCTCCACGTAGTTCTGCGCGTGGCCCAGCAGGCCCGGGACGAGCACGGCGCCGTCGGGTAGCGGCAGGTCCTGCCAGACCTTCCACTCGTGCATGTGACGGGGGTTGGCGACCTCGAACGAGTACGCCCCGGCGTGGATCCCGAGCATGTAGGGCGCGACCTCGCCCATCCCGATGTCGTGGATCCGCGGGCCGTGGTTGAGGCCGTAGCAGGTGTGCAGGCGGATCCTCTCGGTCGGGATGCCCCGCAGGCTGTGGTTGACGATCTCGGCGTGCTCGCGCGCGGTGCGGTCGCGCTCGCCGGGCTCGAGGGTCGGGTCGGAGAGGATCTCGATCAGCCAGGGGTCGTCGACCTGCAGCAGGAACCCGGCGTCGACGATGGCGAGGTACTCCTCGCGCAGCGCCTCCCCGACGGCCTCGTAGTACTCGCGGTCGGTGGCGTAGTACTCGTTGCGCCCGAAGCCGCGCGGTGACGTCGAGGGCATGAACGCCTCGACGACGCCCGAGACGCCGGCGAGGGCCTTGTGCAGGTTGGCGAGGTCGGTCTGGAGCTCGTCCTGACCGGTGTAGGAGACGGGCCCGACGCACGCGATGCTCTGCATCGGCGCGACCGTCTTCGTGTACTTGCCGAGGTAGCCGTCGTAGTACTCCGGGAACGCGTCGATCTCGACCTGCCACGACGGCGGGAGCAGCCGCTCGCCGGAGTCGGGGGAGAAGCCGTCGAGCCGGCGCTGGACGTAGGTCGCGAAGCTGACCTTGCCCATCTCGCCGTCGGTGACGACGTCGAGGCCGACCTCGCGCTGGCGGGCGACGACGTCGGCCACGGCCTCGGTCACCTGGCGGGCGAACAGGTCGGCGTCGTACGGCCGTCCGTGCTCCTTCTCCCGCATCGTGTCGAGCAGGGCCTCGGGTCGGGCGAGGCTGCCGACGTGGGTCGTCAGGACGCGGTCGGTGCTGCGCTGCATGACCACGACGCTAGGAGCGGCCCGGCGGGGCCGTACGCGTCGCGTTCCGGTCCGGCGAACACGGGCTCAGCTGCGGGCGCGCTCCAGGTCGGCCGAGACGCGGGCGGCGGCGCGGCGGACGCCCTGGACGACGGCGGGCTTGCGCGGCCCCAGGATGCGCGAGGTCGGGGCGACCACCGAGAGCGCGGCGACCGGGTGGGGCCGGCCGCCGCGGGTGAGCGTGATCGGCGCCGCGATCGACGACCAGCCGGGCTCGAACTCCTCGCGCGACGTGGCGTAGCCCTGCTCGCGGGTGGTGGCGAGGATCTGCCGGTAGCGCATCGGGTCGACCACGGTGAACGGCGTGTAGCGCTGCAGGCCCCGCTCCAGGATCGCCGTGATGAGCGCCGGGTCGCCCGCCGCGAGCACCCGCCCCGCACTCGACGAGTGCGCCGGGTTGCGGCGGTGCTCGCTGCGGAAGCGGACGTTCATGCCGGCGGCCTCGGTGCGCTCGACGTAGAGCACGTCGGTGCCGACGACGACGCCGAGCTGGATCGTCTCGCGCAGCAGCTCGCGCAGCTCGCCCATCGCGGGCAGGGCGACGTCGCGCAGCATGAGCCGGTCGACGGCGAGCTGCCCGTACTCGAAGAGCCGCAGGCCCAGGCGGTAGCGGCCGGACCCGGTGCGCTCGAGCAGCCCGCCGGTGGACAGCGCGGCGAGCATCCGGCAGGCGGTGCTCTTGGCGATGCCCAGCCGGGCGGCGACGCGGGTCGCGCCGAGCTCGGCCTCGTCGGCGAAGCAGTCGAGCACGGCGACGGCCGTCGAGACCGACCGCAGCGGGGAGTCGTCCTCGCTGCCCGCGGCCGGCGCGTCCAGGTCCAGGGGCGGCAGTGACAACACGGTCATGCGATCAGGCCTCCCCGGTGTCTTCCCAGTGTGGGAACTCGTCGGGCGGCGGCACGTTCACCTCGGTGACCCGGTTGCGGTAGGAGACGAACGCGGTGCGCCCGCCCTCGCGCATCTTGATCCGGATCTCCTCGGTGTTGAGCGGCTCGCCCGGGTCGTAGCCGTGGGCCCAGGTGGCGAAGGCCCGCATCGGCCCGGAGTGCGTCGCGGCGAGGATGCGGCGGTGGCGCAGCGTGCCGTCGGGCTGCTCGTCCTCGGTCATGAGCCGGTGGAACCCGCGCCAGAAGCGGCGCACGCACATCGCCGGCGGCTCGAAGTACATCATCGGGATCGTCAGCCACTCCTGGATCGGGTCCGCCCCGCCCAGCTGCGTGCGGTAGAAGCGGTCGATCTCGACGAGCCAGCGCGGGCGGTCGCCGACGGCGAGGCGCTCGAGGGTCTCGTTGGTGGCCTGGTACTGGCGGAACGCCGAGGTGACGTCGCGCAGCCCGTCCGGCGTCCACACCCCGAAGTTGCGCAGCTCCGGGATCGGCTCCTTCTCGGTGATCTCGGCGTCGATGCCCCACATCGCGAGGCCGTCGGTGACCCCGTTGTAGAGCTGGTCGGCGGTCTGGCGCGCGCGGTTGGTGTCGGCGCAGACCAGGCGGACCCGGTCGCCGTGGTCGAAGCGGCGCGCGAGCTCGTGGCCGCGCCGGTGGGCCTGCCAGCCGCCCATCGGCGTCAGGCCGGCGTCGGTGGAGTAGCCCTGCGTGATGCCGTGCCGGATGATCGAGATCTCGCAGACGATCTTCTCCGAGCTGCGGCGCTCGACCGGCGCGGCGACCTCCTTGCCGCGGCTGGCCTCGGCCAGGGCCGGCGTGAAGGTCTTCCCCTCGTAGGAGACGGTCCCCGTCTCGACCGGCGACGCCCCGCGCTCGCGGAAGCGGCGCAGGTAGAGCGGGGTGTCGTCGGGTTCGGGCGGCGCCGCGGGGGCCGTGGTGGCCTCCGGTGCCCTGTCCGCACCGCGGCGCGAGCGGTAGCGCGACAGGTAGTCCGGGGCCTCGTACCGGTCGACGCGGCGGGCGTCGGGGCGGTCCTCCACGCCCGTCACGAGTGCACCGTGAAGAAGCGCTCGTTGACCTGGCGGTGGTAGTAGAAGATGGCGCGCCCCATCTCCTCCTCGGTCCAGGTGATCGGCTCGAAGTCCGGGTCGACCCAGTAGCCGCCGGTGAAGAGCTCGTTGCGGTTGCCGGCCGGGTCGAAGAAGTACGTCGTGTACCCGCGGGTGACGCCGTGGCGCGTGGGGGCCACGTCGATCGTCACGCCGTGGTAGGCGAGCGCGTCGGCGGCCTCGCGGATGCCGTTCCAGTCGTCCATCCAGAACGCGAAGTGGTGCAGCGCCCCGTTCGGGCCCGTGATCACGGCGATGTCGTGCGGGGTGTGGGAGTGCTCGAGGAACGTCGCGAGCTGGTGCCCGTCGTTGGCGAGGATCTGCTCGGTGAGCCGGAACTCGAGCATCTCGGTGAAGAACGCCGTGAACGCCTCGACGTCCTCGGCCATGACGAAGAGGTGGTCCAGGCGCGGCGGCGCGATCCCGATGAGGTCCTGCGGCCGCGGCGGCGGGTTGGTCTTCGGCAGCATGTTGCCGATGCGCTCGGTGCCGTGGGTGAGCTCGACGAGGTGGCCCGACGGGGCCTCGAAGCGGATCGCCTCGCCCCACCCGGGGCCCAGCTCGCGCAGCGCGAAGCGCTTCACGGGGACGCCGGCGGACTCGAGCTTCGCGGTGAAGTGGTCGAGGTCGGAGCTCTCGTTGAGCTTGAACGACATGTGGTCGAGGCCGTAGGTGGGGGCCTCGCGCAGGATCACCGAGTGGTGCTCGCGCTCGTCCCAGCACTTGAGGAAGACCCGCGGGGCGCCGTCGCGCTCGTCGCGGGCGGTCTCCACGAGGCCCAGGACCTCGGTGTAGTAGGCGGTCGCGAGCTCCAGGTCGGGGACCCGGACCTCGACGTGCTGCAACCGGATGATCCGGTCGGAGGTGGTGGCCACTGTGCTGTTCTCCCGGCTCAGGTGTGCATCCGCAGGAACCGCTGGCTGATGACGTTCTCGTAGTAGAAGAGGCCCTTGCCGAAGTTGTCCTCGGTCCAGGTGAGGATCTCGGTGTCGGGGTCGACCCAGTAGCCGCCGGTGAAGACCTCGTTGCGGATGCCGAGCGGGTCGAAGAAGTAGATGGTGTTGCCGCGGGTGACGCCGTGGCGCGTCGGGCCCTGGTCGATCTGCACGCCGTTGTAGGCGAGCGTGTCGGCCGCCTTGCGGATGTGGTCCCAGTCGTCGAGCCAGTACGCCCAGTGGTGCAGGGCGCCGTTCGGGCCGTTGACGATGGCGATGTCGTGCGGGGAGCGGGTGTTGCCCGCGAGCCACACGCCGAGCTGGTGGCCGTTGCCGTCGAGCACCTGCTCGGTGAGGCGCATCCCGAGCACGTCGATGAAGAACGCCGCGGACTCGGCGACCTCCTCGGCGTTGACCAGCATGTGGTCCATGCGCGGCGGGGCGATGCCGGCGAGGTCGGGCGGGGGGACCGGCGACGGGTTGTGCTTGCCCAGCATGTTGCCGGTCTTCTCGATGTCCCAGACCAGCTCCATGATCTGGCCCGACGGGATCTCGAACCGGATCGACTCGCCCTGGCCGATCGCACCCCCGCGGCTCACGCGCGTCGTGGGGCAGCCGTAGGCCTCGACCTTCTTCTCGAAGTCGTGGAGGTCGTCCTCCTCCTCGACCCGGAAGGTGAAGGAGTCCATCCCGGTGCGCGGGTTGTAGCGCATCCGCAGGGAGTGGTGGTCCTCCTCGTCCCAGCACTTGAGGTAGACCGCGTCGTCGGTGCGCTGCACCTGCCGAAGGCCCATGACCTCCGTGTAGTACGCCGTCGAGAGGTCCAGGTCGGGAGTGCGGACGTCGATGTGGGCCAGGCGGAGGATTCCCATGCGAGATGCCCTTCCGGGGGCGGGCCGGCTTCCTTGACGTCGCGACGCTAACCGCCCTAGCGTTCCGCAAGGAAGACAGCGCGTTCCGGTTTCCGGAACGCCCGCTCTTGACGGACACAGCCTTGACGGAGGAGGCCGGGGTGCCGGACCCGATGGCGATGCGCACGGCCGTCGCCGGCTACGTCGAGGGCATCCACCGTGCCTACCTCACGCAGGCCGCGACGTTCCCGCCGGCGATCCAGGGGCGCCTGCCGCTGCTGGCGGGCGGCCGGCTGACGGTCGCGGCGGTCGGCGCGCGCAACCTGCACATCCTCGCCACCACCGAGGGACTCGGGCCGACGCGCGGCCAGGAGGTCGAGCTGCCGGGCGAGATCGAGGGCCTCGCGTGGGTCGTGCGCTTCTACGACCCCGTGGTGGTGCCCGCGCTCGGGCTGATCGACGAGTCCGAGGGACCCGCGTCGGAGAAGGTGCGCGGCGCGCTGGGGATCTCGACGGTCGTCTACCACGTCGTCACCCAGCCCGGCTCCGGGCTCTCGCCGCACCACGCGGGCCACGTCGGCTCGGGCCTGGCGAGCGCGCACTCCGCCGCCGCCCGCGACTTCGAGCGCCTGCGCGATCGGGCCCGTGGCCGCGAGGCGCTGGTCGACGAGATGGAGGGCGCCGCCGTCGCCGGGCTGGCCCGCGCCCAGATCCTGCTGGCCCGCGCCATCCGCCCGTACGACGCCGCCGTCGTCGAGGCCGTCGACGCCGCGATGGCGCCCGGCGCGACGCCCGACCCGGACGCGGTGCGCAAGGTCCTGTTGAACGCCTTCACCGGGACACGGAGCGAAGCGGAGCTGGACCCGTCGGGTCGGGAGCCGGCGTGACCGACGCGCCGCTGCAGACGGTCACCAACGCCGCCCGGCTGCTCAAGGCGTTCCTGACGCGCGAGGAGTCCCTGGGCGTCTCCGAGCTCGCCCGGCGCCTCGGTCTCGGCAAGAGCGCCGTGCACCGGCTGCTCGCCACGCTCGCCGCCGAGGGGTTCGTCGAGCAGGATCCCCGCACGGGCGGCTACCGCCTCGGGCTCGTCGTCTTCGAGCTCGGCGAGGCCGTGCGCGTGCACATGGACCTGCACGCCGCGGCCGGCTCCGTCCTCGCCCACCTGCGGGAGGAGACCGGCGAGTCCGCGCAGGTCGGGATGCTCGACGGCCACGACGTCGTCTACGTCGACCGTCTCGAGTCGAGCCACGCGCTGCGGCTGTTCACCGAGACCGGCCGACGCGTGCCGGTGCACTGCACCAGCTCGGGCAAGGTCCTGCTGGCCTTCGCGCCCGAGCACGTCCGGGAGCGCTACCTCGCCACGGCCGCCCTGGCGCGGCACACGCCGCACACGCTGGCCGACGCCGACGAGCTGCGCCGGGCCCTGGTCGCCGTCCGCGCCCGCGGCTGGGCCGACGCCGTCGACGAGCGCGAGATCGGCGTCGCGTCGCTGGCGGCCCCGATCCGCGACGCGCGCGGCACCGTCGTCGCGGCCATCGGGATCGGCGCGCCGGTGAGCCGGTTCCGCGCCATGCCCCGCAAGCGCCTGGCCCGCACGGTCGTCGAGGCGGGCGAGGCCGTCTCCCGCCGGCTCGGGTGGTCCGAAGAAGCAACATCCGACAGCGCCGGCTCCGCCGCGCTCCGCGTCGCCCCGTTACTCGAGAAGGAGAGCTGAGTGGCCGTCACCGACGCCGCCGCGAAGGCCCGCGCGCTGTACGAGGCGCGCCGCACCCGCGTGCCGATCGCGCCGTTCACCGACAGCGAGCCGGGCCTCGACATGGCCGACGGCTACGCCATCCAGCAGGAGCTGGTGCCCCTGCTGCTCGCCGACGGCGACCGCGTCGTCGGGCACAAGGTCGGCGTGACGTCGGCGGCGATGCAGAAGATGATCGGGATCGACACCCCCGACTACGGCCCGGTGCTCTCCTCGACGGTCTACCGCGACGGCGACGCGATCCCGCTCGACCGCTTCATCCAGCCCAAGGTCGAGGCCGAGATCGTCTTCGTCCTCGGGCAGCGGCTGCAGGGGCCGGGGATCGGGCCGACCGACGTGGCGCCCGCCGTGGCCGGCGTGGCCGCGGCGATGGAGATCGTCGACTCCCGCATCGCCGACTGGCGCATCAAGCTCGCCGACACCGTCGCCGACCTCGCCTCCAACGGCGCGGTCGCGGTGTCGTCGCACCTCGTGCCGCTGACCGGCCTCGACACCCGGCTGATCGGGATGACGTTCACCCGCAACGGCGAGCTCGTCGACACCGGCGCCGGCGCGGCCGCCCTCGGCGACCCGCTGGCCGTCGTGGCGTGGCTGGCGAACGTGCTCGGCGAGGCCGGGGTCGCCCTCGAGCCCGGCCACATGATCATGACCGGCGCGCTGCACGCCGCCGTGCCGCTGGCCGCGGGCGACGTGTTCCGCGCCGAGTTCGACCGGCTCGGGCCGGTGACGATCCGGGTGAAGGAGTCCTAGGGATGGCCGACGTACAGGAGCTGGCCGACCGGCTGACCAAGGCCGTCACCGAGCGCACCGCGATCGACCCGCTCACCGACGACGTCCGTGACCTCGACCTCGAGACCGGCTACGCCGTCCAGCGCGTCCTGCGCGACCGGGCGGGCTCGCGGGTGGGCTGGAAGCTCGGCGTGACCTCGCGGGCCAAGCAGGCCCAGGTCGGCGTGTCCGACCCGGTGTGCGGGTTCCTGCCGGGCACCGGGGCACTGGACCTGGGGGAGCCGCTGCGGACCGGCGAGCTGATCCAGCCCCGCGCCGAGCCGGAGATCGTGTTCCAGATGGGGCGCGACCTCGCGGGCGAGCACGTCACGGCCGTCGACGTGCTCGGCGCGACGTCCGGGCTGGCGGTCGGCATCGAGATCCTCGACTCCCGCTTCCGCGACTACCGGTTCACGATGGCCGACGTCGTCGCCGACAACACCTCGGCCGCGCGCTTCGTCGTCGGCACGCCGGTCCCGGCCGCCGGGATCGACGTGCGCCTGGTGGGCGTGCTGCTGGAGAAGAACGGCGAGCTGGTGGCCACGGCCTCGGGCGCCGCGTCGCTCGGGCACCCCGCCGCGGCCGTCGCCTGGCTGGTGCGCCGCCTCGCCGCCTCCGGCGAGGGCCTGGTGGCCGGCGACGTGATCCTCTCCGGCGGCCTCACCGCCGCCACCCCCGTCGCCCCCGGCGACGTCGTCACCGTGACCATCGACCGCCTCGGGACGGTGGAGCTCGCCTGTACGTGAGCGAACTTCGGGGCTATGGCACCACAGTTCGCTCACATGGACGGAAGGCAACGACATGCCGCTCGTGCAGATCACCCTCGCCCGGGGCCGGACCCCGGAGCAGCTCGCCGCGCTCGGGGAGGAGGTCACCGCCGCGGTGACGAAGGCCGTCGGCGCGCCGGCGGGGAACGTGCGCGTCGTCGTCACCGAGTGCGAACCCGAGCACTGGTTCGTGGGCGGGGAGTCGCTGGCGTCGTTGCGGGAGTCCGGCAGGCGATGAGCCTCGTGCGCGTCGAGGGGCCGGGCGTCGTCACGAGCGACGACGGCCGGCGCTTCGTCGTGCTCGCCGTGCCCGACGGGCTGCGGGTCGTCGACGCCGTCTGCCCCCACAACCGCGGGCCCCTCGACCAGGGCTGGGTCCGCGAGGGACACACCCTCGTGTGCCCGTGGCACTGGTACCGGTTCGACCTCGACACGGGGGAGTGCGCCACCTCCCCGCAGCACGTCCTCGGGGTCCACCCGGTCCGCGAGATCGACGGCGCGACCTACGCCGACGTCGGCGACCCGCCGCGTCCGATGTCGTGGTCGGAGCGGCTGCGGGCGCACGCCCGGGAGTGACCCGTCCGGTTCGTCCGGTCCTCCGTGGATGCGCGGAATCCACCCGAACCGATCTTGTGAGGGGAAGCCTCGCGGTCCCGTGCGAGAGGTATGTTCCCGCCCGTGTCCTCCCCCTTCGGCGGTTCCGGCTCGGGTGACCCGAACCGCCACGAGTCGTTCGGGTCCCAGCCCACGCAGTACGGGCCGCAGGCCGATCCCTCGGCGGGCGGGTACAACCCCTACGGCCAGCAGCAGGGCTCCGGGCCGCAGCCGTACTACGGGGACCCCTCGCAGCAGGGGTACGGCCAGCAGCAGGGGTACGGCACCCAGCCCTACGCGAACCCGTACGGCCAGCAGCAGCCCTACGGCGGCACCCAGCCCTACGCGAACCCCTACGCCCAGCCGGGCTACGGGCAGCCCTACGGGCAGCAGCCGTACGGGGCGCCCTACGGCCAGCCGGGATACGGCTACGGCCAGCAGCCGCCGAAGAAGAACAAGGCGCTGCCCTGGATCCTCGGCGGGGTCGGCCTGCTCCTCGTCATCGTGGTGGTCGTCGTCCTCATCGTCACCCTCGGCGCGAGCGGCCCGCTGACCGGCGCGTCGGCGCGCTCGCAGCCGATCCCGGACAACAGCCCCGCCGGCGTCACCGACGTCATCAACCTCGACGGCCGGGGCTCGGTCTCGGCCCTCCAGGTCCAGGTGACGATCACGCACCCCTACACCTGCGACCTCGTCGTCACCCTGCGCTCGCCCGCGGGCGCCACCGCGACGCTCGCCGACAGCAACGCCTGCGACCGCGCCCGCCCGGGCCTCGCGCTCAACCTCGACAGCCGCCAGGGCGGCAGCCCGCTCTCGCCGCTGGTCGGGCAGCCGGCGGGGGGACCGTGGACGCTGCAGGTCGTCGACGGCGTCGCCATCGACCGCGGCACCCTCGACAGCTGGAACATCACCGTCGACCGGTAGCGGTCGGCGCGCCGACGTCCGTCAGGCCGGGGTGACCGTCGCGGCGTCGCCCGAGGGGTTCGTGGTCCCGTCGGTGTGCGACGGCTCGCGGGTGCCGAACAGCATCGCCAGGGCGCCGACGAGGGCGAGCACGCTCATCGTGACGAAGCCACTGGTGAACGTCCCCGTGCCCGACACGATGAAGCCCATCGCCAGCGGGGCGACGATCCCGGCGAGGGCGAAGGCGGCGTCGGAGAACCCGGCCGCGGTCGCGGGCTGGGCGGGCTCGGCGTCGATCGAGGCGACCCACCAGATGCCGCCGGTGACGAAGCCGAACCCGACGCCGCAGGAGATCGAGATCAGGGCGACGGTCAGGGTCGGGTCGAGGAACACCGGGATCAGCGAGGCCCCGGAGAGCAGCAGCGCGACGCCCATGATCGTGAACCGGCTGCGGACGCTGCGGGTGCGCCGGTAGACCCGGTCGACGAGGAAGCCGCCGACGAGGGCGCCGACGATCCCGGCCGCCCACGGCGCGATCGCGAAGGCGCCGACCGCCTTGAGGCTCAGCCGGAACGCCGTCGAGAAGTACTGCGGCAGCCAGTACATGAAGCCCCAGAACATGAAGCCCCACGCGAAGTAGCCGACGGCGACGATCCAGAGGTTGCGGTTGGTGAACAGCGAGCGCCAGTCGGTGCGGCGCGGCGCGGAGCCCTGCTCGGCCGCGTCCTGGCCGGCGGCGATGAGCGCGCGCTCCGCGTCGTTGACGCGGCGCGAGTCGTCGGGGGTGGCGGCCAGCAGCCCGGCCGCGACGACGGCCCACAGCACCCCGAGCCCGCACATCGTCCAGAACATCCCGCGCCAGCCCACCGCGCCGATGAGCTGGGTGAGGAGGGGGCCGGCGATGAGCAGGCTGCCCGAGACGGCCACCCCGCCGATCAGGGCGAGGGCGAAGCCGCGCTCGGCCCGCGGCAGCCAGCGGCTGGCGGTCCGGCTCGCCGCCGGGAAGGCCGGTGCCTCGGCCGCGCCGAGCACGATGCGGATGAGCAGCAGCCCGACGAACCCGCCCGCGAGCGGGGTCAGCGCGGTGCACAGCGAGAACAGCAGGATCGCGGTCAGCAGGATCCGCCGCGTCCCGAACCGGTCGACGAGCGGCCCCGAGAGGAACGCGAAGACCATGTACCCGATCGCGAAGACGCTGGAGACGACCCCGTACTGCGCGGTCGTGATCCCGAACTCCTGCTGCAGCGGCGTGACCGCGTAGGAGATCGCGCTCCGGTCGATGTAGTTGATGACGATGAGCGCGACGATCAGCGCGATCGTGGTCCATCGGAAACGGGTCGGCATGGTGGTCACCTGTCGCTGAGTCACCGTTCCGTCCAGAGGAACGGCGGGACGACTGTTGTGGTCTCGCAGCATGGCGAGTCCGTGATGATCGGGTCAAGGGAGCCGGTCACCGGCTCCACAGCGAATTCGGCGATCGTTCCGCTGAAAGGAACGACTCAGCGGCGGAGCAGGACGCGCAGCCGGTCGGCGAGCTCGGCGGGCCGGCGGCCGTCCCGGAGCTCCCGGACCGCGCCCGCCAGGGCGTCGAGCCCGGCGCCGTCCCCGATCCCCGGGGAGCGGGCGGCGTTGCCGGCGAACTTCGTCGCGTGCTCGGTGTCCGACAGCGGCCGCCCGGGACCGCCGCGGTTCTCCCGCACGCGCTCGGTCACGGTCTCTCCGGAGCGCAGGTGGGCGGTGAGGACGGCCGGGAAGCGGCGCGGGAAGGCGGCGGTCGCCTCCTCGTCGGCCACGACCTCGACGCGGGCGGCGAGGGCGAGGCGGCCCGGGTCGGCCGCGGCCTCGTCGGTGAAGTCGGCGTGGAACACGCCGAGCCCGGAGGGGTCCCGACCGCCCGTCAGGGCGGCCGCGACGGTGTAGGGCCCGCTGAACGCCGCGTGGTAGCCCGACCGCGGGTGGATCTTCTGCTCCCGCGGCTCCGCGATCGTGCGCAGGACCGGGGCCGGGGCACCGAGGACCAGCCGCTCGACGTCGTCGGGACGGATCCCCTGCTCCCGCAGGGCGAGCGCCGCGTCGATGCCGGCGTGGGTGAAGTGGTTGCAGGGATACGGCTTGACGAAGATCCCGGGTGTCTCCCAGTGCTCGCCGAGGCCCTCGGTGACCGCCTCGATGCGCACCCGGTCGCCGCAGAAGGCCCGCAGGAACCCGAAACCGCCCTCGAGCACCGTCGGGGGACCGGTGAGCCCGTGACGCGCGAGATCGGCGGCGGCCACGCCGGCGTGCGCGGCCCAGCCGCAGTGCACCCGCTTGATCGTGCCGCCGGTCCGGTTGGCCTCGATGATGCCGCTCCCCATGCTCGCGGCGATCCCGATCGCGGAGGTGAGCTCGTCGGCGCCGAGCCCGCGCAGCATCCCGGCCGCGAGGGCGGCGCCGACCGCGCCGCAGATCGCGGTGGCGTGCTGGCCCCACTCGAAGAACACCGACGTGCGCGCGGCCTCGTCGTACCCGGCCATCCCGAGGCGGCAGGTCAGCTCGACCCCGACCGTGGCCGCGTCGAGGAACGCCGGCCCGCTCGCGCCGGTCGCCTCGGCCACCGCGAACGCGGCCGGGAGCACCGCCGCCGACGGGTGCAGCACCGAGGGCAGGTGGGTGTCGTCGAAGTCCAGGCTGTGCGCCAGCGTGCCGTTGACCAGCGCGGCCGAGGGCGGCGGCAGGCGCTCGCCGGTGGCGAACGAGGTCGCCGCCCCCGCCCCGCCCCACTCGTCGACGACCGCGGAGACGATCCGCCCCGGCTCCTCGGCGCGGGCGGCCAGGCTGTTGCCGAGCAGGTCGACGGTCCGCGCGGCCATGTCGTCGCGCAGTGCGGCGGGCAGGCCCTCGGCGACGACGCGGACCGCGAGGTCGGCGACCGCCTGGGCCGGGGTGCGGCCCGTCCCCGACGGTGCGGCGGACGTCGCGGTCACGCGAGCACCGCCACGGGGCGCACCGGCGACCCGGTGCCGCCGACGATCCGCAGCGGCGCCATGACGAAGAGGAACTCGCCGAGCCCCGCGGCCGAGGCGTCCTCCAGGGCCAGGTGCTCGACGATGTGGACGCCGTGCTCGACGAGCAGGATCCGGTGCACCGGCAGGACCCGGTGCCCGGCGCCCGGGGGGATGCGCTCGTACGCCGTGGTGTCCGCGCCGGTCGCGACCACGCCGCGCTCGGCGAGCCACCGCGCGCCGTCCTCGGTCACCCCCGGCACGCCGTCGGCCTGACCGAGATAGGTCGGGGCGTCGTCGAAGTGGCGTGCCCAGCCGGTGCGCACGAGCGCGACGTCGCCGGGACCCGGCTCGGTGCCGACGCGCGCCGCGGCCGCCGCGAGGTCGTCGGCGGTGACGCCCTCCCCGGGATCGAGGACCCCCACGCCGCGCGTCGCGGCCACGTCGAGCAGCACCCCGCGGGTGACCATCGGTGGGATGTTCTCGGCGCCGTGCTCGGCGTGCACCCCGCCCGCCTGCGCCTCGAGCGCGTCGACGCCGCCGTGCAGGCACCCGTCGTGGCTGACGTGGGCGAGCGCGTCGACGTGGGTGCCGACGTGCCCGCCGGTCACGAGGATCTCGTTCGAGGCGGACCCGCCGTCGGGACGGACCATGTCGCCGTGGCGGCGGATGAGCGTCATCCGGAAGCCCGGGTGGTTCGGCGAGCAGGGCATCCCGGTGAACAGCGGCTGGCCGAGCTCGATGGTGCGCAGGCCGCCGGCGACGGCGTCGAGCAGCGCGCGGGTGCCGGGCGTCGTCGCGGCCGGCTCGGTGGTCGAGGTGCTCACGGCATCTCCCTGTCCTGGGCGGGGTCACGGTCGGGAGCCGCGGGTGCGGCCCGGTCGAGGACCGTCCGGGCGGCGGCGGCGACGGCCGGGTCGACGAAGCGGCCGTCGGCGTCGCGGACGGCGGTCTCGCCGCCCGTGGTGTCGAGCGCCGCGAGCAGCGCGCGGGCGCGGGCGAGCTCGTCGGCGGTGCTCGTGAAGGCCGCGTGGACCACGGGGATCTGGCGGGGGTGGATCACCGAACGGCCCCAGAACCCGCGGTCCCGCGCGGCGCGGCAGTCGGCGGCGAGGCCGTCGAGGTCGGGCAGGTCGGTCCACACCGGCGCGAGCGGCGACGGCAGCCCCGCCGCCCGGCCCGCGACGACCACCCGCTGGCGGGCCCACTCCAGCGCGGAGCGGTCGACGACCCGCAGGTCGGCCGCGAGGTCGGTCTCGCCGAGCGACACCGCGGCGACCAGCGGATGGGCCGTGGCGAGGGCGAACGCCCGCTCCACGCCCAGGGCGGACTCCAGGAGCAGGTGCAGGGGGCGCGCCAGCCGGTCGGCGAGACGGGCCACGGCGTCGGGATCGGTCGCCTTGGGGACGCGGACCCCGTCGACGGCCGCGCCCGCGAGCACGGCGGCGTCCGCGGAGCCCCACGGCCCGTCGGGGGCGTTCATCCGCACCCACAGCGGCCGGTCGCGCCCTCGTGCGTCGCCGGCGAGCTCGGCGACGGCCTGTCGGGCGGTGTCCTTCGCGCCGGGTGCGACGGCGTCCTCGAGGTCGACCACCACCGCCTCCGCCGTCCCCGACAGCGCCTTCGCGACGAGGTCGGCGCGGTGCCCGGGGACGTAGAGCCAGCTGCGGGCGACACCCAGGCCGCCCGGCCCGGCGCTCACAGCGCCCCGGCGGCCCGCAGGGCGGCGAGCCGCTCGGCGTCGACGCCGTGGCGGGCGAGGACCTCGGCGGTGTGGGCGCCCAGGGGCGGTCCGGCGGTCCGGACCCGGCCGGGCGTGGCGGAGAGCCGGAACGGGACGTTCTGGAAGCGCACCGGCCCGAGCTCGTCGTCGTCGACGGTCACCACGCTCTCCAGCGCGGTGTACTGCGGGTCGGCGAGCACGTCGGCCGCGGTGTAGATCGGCGCCACGGCGGCCTCGGCCTTCTCGAACGCGGCGACGACCTCGTCGCGGTCCCGCTCGGCGATCCAGGCGCCGACCGCGGCGTCGAGCTCGTCGGCGTGCTGCGCGCGGGTCGACCCGGCGGCGAACCAGGGCTCGTCGAGGTAGTCGGGGCGCCCGACCAGCCGCATCACCCGTTCCGCGATGGACTGCGCGCTGGTCGAGACGGCGACCCAGCGCCCGTCGGCGCACCGGTAGGTGTTGCGCGGCGCGTTGTTCGAGGAGCGGTTGCCGTGCCGGGGCTGCAGCTCGCCGAGCTGGTCGTAGGCCACGAGCTGCGGGCCGAGCACGGTGAGCAGCGGCTCGATGATCGCCATGTCGACGACCTGGCCCCGCCCGGTGCTCTCGCGCGCCCGCAGTGCGGTCATGACCGCGAACGCCGTCGTCAGGGCGGTGACGCCGTCGGCGAGGCCGAACGGCGGCAGGGTCGGCGGGCCGTCGGGCTCGCCTGTGATCGACGCGAACCCGCTCATCGCCTCGGCGAGGGTGCCGAAGCCGGGCCGGTGGGCGTAGGGCCCGGTCTGGCCGAAGCCGGTGACGCGGGCGAGGACGAGCCCGGGGTTGCGCTCCTGGAGCACGTCGGGGCCGAGGCCCCAGCGCTCGAGGGTGCCGGGACGGAAGTTCTCGACGACGACGTCGGCGTCCGCGGCGAGCTCCCGGAAGATCTCCTGCCCCTCGCGGGTGGAGAGCACCAGCGTGATCGACTTCTTGTTGCGGCCCAGCATCTTCCACCACAGCCCGACGCCGTCGCGCTGGGCGCCGTGGGTGCGCGACGGGTCGCCGCGGGGGTGCTCGACCTTGATCACCTCGGCGCCGTGGTCCCCGAGCAGGGTGGCCGCGAGGGGCCCCGCGAACAGGGTGGCGACGTCGAGGACCTTGAGGCCGGCGAGCGCGCCGGCGTCGTGGGCCGTGGGGTCGGGGCTCGTCATCGCGCGGCCCCTTCGGCGACCGGGACGGGGCGGAGGCGGCCCGGGTCGGCGCCGAGACGCCGGGAGATGCGGTCGGCGACGGCGACCACCCGGGGTGCGATGGCCGCGACGAACTCGTCGGTGACGCGGTAGCGGGGCCCGCACACCGAGATGGCGCCGACGACCTCACCGGAGACGCCGAACACCGGGGCGGCGACCGACCCGGCGTCGGCCTGACGCTCGCCCGCCGAGGCCGCGTAGCGCTGCTCCGCGATGCGGTCGAGCTCGGCGCGCAGCACGTCGGGGTCGGTGACCGTGGCCGCCGTGAGCGCGGCGAGGCCGGCGGCGAGGAGCTCCTCGCGCGCCCCGTGGTCGAGGAAGGCGAGCATGCACTTGCCGGAGCTGCCGGCGTGCAGGGGGAAGCGGCGACCGAGCTCGACGGTCATCTTGATCTCGTGGGTGCCGACGACCTGGTCGAGGTAGACACGTCCGCCGGGCACCGTGGTGGAGAGCGTGACGGTCTCGTGGGTCTCGTCGCGCAGCTCGCGGAGCAACGGCAGGGCGGCCACGCGCAGGTCGGACTCGCGCAGGGCCCGGGCGCCGATCGCCGCGGCGGCGGGACCGAGGCGGTACTCGCGGCTCTGCGGGTCGACCGCGACCATCCCGCGCCCGGCGAGCGAGGTGAGGATCCGGTGGACGACGGCCTTGGAGAGCCCGAGCTCGCGGGCGATCCGCGAGACCCCGAGCGTCGAGGGCCCGTCCACGAACAGCAGGAGCACGTCCGCCACGCGGGACGTGCCCTCCGTGCCGCCGCTGGCCTCGGTCACCGTCGACCTCCGTTCCGCGACCACGTCGGGATCGCCGTACCGCTGATCGAAACGCAGCGTGACGGGCGAGAGCGCTCGACGTCAAGCGTCGACGCCCAGCCCGTTGCCATGAGCCCGACGAGCTGCTCAGATGACTGAGGGGACGTCGTCGGGCGGCGTTCCTCCCAACGGAACGAGGGAGCGGAGCGATGGCCGACGTCGACCTCCTCGTCGCCGGTGCCGGTGGCGGGCTCGCCGGCGCGCTGCGCGCGGCGCAGGCCGGGTGCGACGTCGTCGTCGCCGAGGCGAACCCGCAGTACCGGCGGGGCAACAACACGGCGATGTCGACGGCGATGATCCCGGGTCCCGGGAGCCGCTACCAGCGTGCGGCCGGCGTCGACGACTCCCCGGAGCGGTTCCTCGCCGACGTCGCCGCGAAGACCCGCGGCGAGGCGGATCCCGCGGTGGCGGGCACTCTGGCGCGGGTCGGTGCGGAGCTCGTGGAGTGGCTGGCCGACCGGGTCGGGCTCCCCGTCGAGCTGGCCGACGTCGACTACCCCGGGCACTCGGTGCGCCGGGTGCACACCGTGCCGGGCCGTCACGGCGCGGCGCTGCTGCAGGGGCTCGTCGCGGCGGCCGAGGCCGATCCGCGCGTCGACCTCCTGGTGCCCGCCCGGCTCGTGGGCCTCGACCGCGAGCCCGACGGGGCGTGGCGGGCCCGGCTGCGCCGTCCCGACGGCGTCGAGGAGGAGCTCACCGCCCGGGGCGTCCTGCTCGCGACCAGCGGCTACGGGGCCGATCGCGACCTGGTCGCCACCCACCTCCCCGAGATCGCCGATGCCGCGTACCACGGCAGCGAGTACGCCACCGGCGACGCGCTGCGCCTCGGGACCGCCCACGGCGCGGCCGCCCTGACGCTGGACGCCTACCAGGGCCACGCCGGTCTCTCGGCCGCGGCGCGCACGCTCGTGACCTGGACGACGGTGATGGCGGGCGCCGTCGTCGTCGACGCCGAGGGTCGTCGCTTCGGCGACGAGACCGTCGGCTACTCGGAGTACGCCGCCATGCTCGCCGCCCGGCCCGGGGCCCGCGGCTGGGTCGTGCTCGACGCCCGGATCGACGTCGCGACCCGGGAGTTCCTCGACTACCGCGACGTCGTCGCGGCCGGGGCCCTGCGCTGGGCGGACACCGTCGCCGAGCTCGCCGCGCGGATCGGGGTGGACGCGTCCGTGCTCGCCGGCGAGCTCGCGGACGCGGCCGCCGTCGCGCGCGGGTCCGCCGCGGTCGACCGGGTCGGGCGCCGGTCGGTGGCGGCCGCGCTCGCGCCGCCCTACGCCGCCGTGGAGATCGTCCCCGCGCTCTTCCACACCCAGGGCGGGCTCGCCGTCGACGGGCACGCCCGGGTGCTCGACGCCGCCGGACGACCGCTCGGCGGCCTCTACGCCGCGGGCGGCGCGGCGGTCGGCATGTCCGGCCACGGCGCCGCCGGCTACCTGGCCGGCAACGGCCTGCTGCCCGCCCTCGGCCTGGCCTACCGGGCCGCCGAGCACCTCTCGACAGGACACGCCCCCGAGGAGATCCCCGCATGACCCACGACCTCGTCGTCCGCAACGTCCGCGTGGTCCGGCCGGGGGCGCAGGACGTCCCGCTCGCCGACATCGCCGTCGACGACGGGCGGATCACCGCCGTCGGCCCGGACCTCGGCACCGACGCGACCGAGGTGCACGACGGCCACGGCCGGCTCGCCTTCCCCGGCGTGGTCGACGCGCACCAGCACTGGGGGATCTACAACCCGCTCGCCGACGACACGGTGACCGAGAGCCGGGCGTGCGCGCAGGGCGGGGTCACCACGTCGCTGACCTACATGCGCACCGGCCAGTACTACCTGAACAAGGGCGGCCCGTACGCCGAGGTGTTCCCCGAGGTCCTCGCGGCCTCCCAGGGGCGCTCGCACGTCGACTACGCGTTCCACCTCGCCCCCATGCAGGCGAGCCACATCGACGAGATCCCCGCGCTCGTCGACGAGCACGGCGTCCCGTCGTTCAAGATCTTCATGTTCTACGGCAGCCACGGGCTGCACGGGCGCTCGGACGCGCAGAACGACTTCCTCATGATCCCCGAGGGCGAGCGCTACGACATCGCGCACTTCGAGTTCGTCATGCGCGGCATCCAGCGGGCGCGCGAGCAGCGCCCCGACATCGCCGACCAGATCTCGCTGTCGCTGCACTGCGAGACCGCCGAGATCATGACGGCCTACACCCGCATGGTCGAAGAGGAGGGCCGGCTCTCCGGGCTCGAGGCGTACAGCGCCGCGCGCCCGCCGCACTCCGAGGGCCTCGCGGTCACCATCGCGTCCTACCTCGCCCACGAGACGGGGCTGCCGACGATCAACCTGCTGCACCTGTCGTCGGCCAAGGCCCTCGAGGCGGCGATGCTGATGGCGGCGGCGTTCCCGCACGTCGACTTCCGCCGCGAGGTCACCATCGGCCACCTGCTCGCCGACGTGCACACCGCCGACGGCGTCGGCGGCAAGGTCAACCCGCCGCTGCGCCCGCGCTCCGACGTCGAGGCGCTGTGGCGCCACGTGCTCGCGGGCGACGTCTCGTGGGTCGTGTCCGACCACGCCTGCTGCAAGGAGGCGACGAAGTTCGGGCCCGACCACGCCGACGTCTTCGCGGCCAAGTCCGGGTTCGGCGGCACCGAGTACCTCCTGCCGGGCCTCGTCGGCGAGGGCCTCAAGCGGGGTCTCGCGCTCCCGCGGATCGCCGAGCTGACCTCGACGACTCCGGCCCGGCGCTTCGGCCTCGGCACCAAGGGCGACCTCGCGCCCGGGTTCGACGCCGACATCGCGCTCGTCGACCCGGACACCTCGTGGACCGTCGACCCGTCGGCGTCGGAGTCCACGCAGGAGTACAGCCCGTTCCGCGGACTGGAGATCGGCGCCACGGTGACGCGCACCTTCCTGCGCGGGCGGACGGTGTTCGCCGACGGCGCCGTGGTCGGCGAGCCGGACGGGCGCTACCTGAAGCGCCCGACCCCGCCCGTCCGGCCGACCTCGTCCTGACCCTCGGCCTGGACCTGGGCCTGGCCCTCGTCCTAGTGCTCCGGCTCGTGCCCCACGGCCGTGCCGCCGGTGGTGGTGACCTCGCCGGTCCAGTCGCACGTCGAGCACCAGCAGTAGAACCGCCGGGCGTCGCCCTCCCAGAACTCGTTGGCGAGGCCGAGATCGCGGGCGCACGCCGGGCAGAAGCGTGGGGCGTCCCGGCGGTGCGCCTCGACGTCGGCGGCGAACCGGCGGTCGATCTTCGCGCCGGGTGAGCCGTCGGGAGCCGTCACGGGGGACATCCTCACCGCGGGATCAGCCCCGAGTCCACCTGGGCCGAGGTGTCGGGGGCGAGGGTGGCGGTGCCGATGCCGCCCTCCGGGGTGAACGACGGCCGCCCCGCCTCCTTGTCCGCCTCGACGCGCGCGGCGGCGTCGAGGTGCACCGTCTTGATCGCCTCGAGGTCGGGGGAGTAGCGCGTGGAGCCCATGTTGCAGAAGTCGATCGCGAACTCGGCGCCGCCGGCGTGGAACTTGTCCTTCTCGCAGGGCAGGTCGATGCGCTCGTGGGGCTCGCGGATGACCCCCAGCGGGTCCTCGCCCTTCGCGACGGCCTGCATGGACTGGCGGAACATCTTGCGCAGCAGCGAGACCCCGATGTCCGAACGGCCGAGGTGCTCGGTGGTGCGGTCGGTGATCGGGCCCTGCGTCACCCAGGCCATGATGTCCTGGCCCTCGACGTAGTTGACGACGTGGTTCCCGCGGTCGTCGAACACGGGGATCTCGTAGTCCGGGACCCGCTCCTGCGCCACCGGCTCGTAGCCCTCCGGGGCGTGCACCGTGTACAGCATGAACCGCGTCGTCGTGCGGTTGATCGGCACGCGGATCTGCATCTGGTGGATGCCGCCGCCGCCGACGCGCATGTTGTAGGGGAAGACCAGCGGGTGCCCGACCTTCCAGTCGTCGTTGTCCTCGCTCGCCCCGGCGAGCACGCGGCGCTTGATGATCCCCCACTCGAAGGCGTCGAAGCCGATGCGCTGGTGCTTCTTGCCGAACGACGCCGGGGCCTCGAAGCCCTCGTGGCGCCCGATGAACTCGAAGTAGCGGCCGTGCAGGTGCTCGACGTGGTGCGGGTCGACCGCGTTCTCCATGATCTGCACGTAGTTGCACGGCAGGTCGGCCCAGCCGATGTCGCGGTAGCCGTCCATCACGTAGACGTCGAAGCGGGGCAGCAGCGGCGCCGGGTCCGGCCCGACGTAGGCCCAGATCAGCCCCCCGAGCTCCTCGACCGTGCCGGCGGTGGCGCGCACGCGCTCCTGGAAGTTGGTGTTCTCCTTCTCCGCGGGCTGGTCGGTGCACGCGCCGTCGGTGTCGAACTTCCAGCCGTGGTACGGGCAGCGCAGGCCGTCGCCCTCGACCACGCCGTAGGCCATCGACGCCTTCCGGTGCGGGCAGGGCTCGGGGATGATCCCGAGCTTCCCGGACGGCGTGCGCCAGAGAGCGAAGAACTCACCGAGCAGCTCGACGCGCTTGACCGGGAACTCCTCGAGCTCGCGGGTGAACGCGACCGGGTACCAGTAGCGGCGCAGGACCTCGCCCATCGGCGTGCCGGCCTCGACGGCGGTGAGTTCCTCGTTCTGCTCGGCGGTCAGCACGGTGGCGGCCCTCCCGGGTCGGTGGCGGTGACCTCGACGCTAGGGAGCCGCGGGACCGGAGAGAAGAGCCGTGTCCCTCTCCGCGGGATGCCCGCCGCGGAACCGCCGCCGGTAGGCGAGCGGGGACAGCCCGACCTCGTCGGCGAGGTGCGCCCGCAGCGACGCCGCGGTGCCGAGCCCCGCGGCCGCGGCGACCCGGTCGACGGGCAGGTCGCTGCCCTCGAGCAGGCGCCGCGCCCGCGCGACGCGCTGGGCGACGAGCCACGCGTGCGGCGACGTGCCGGTCTCCGCCCGGAAGCGCCGGGTGAAGGTGCGGACGCTCATCGCCGCGCGCGCCGCGAGGGCGGCGACGTCGAGGTCGGCGTCGAGGTGCTCGACGGCCCACGCCCGTACCGCCCCGGTGTCGCCGGCGCCCTCCTCCGGCAGCGGGCGGTCGATGAACTGGGCCTGCCCGCCGTCGCGCCAGGGCGCGACGACGAGGTGGCGCGCGACGGCGTTGGCGACCTCGGCGCCGTGGTCGCGGCGCAGGACGTGCAGGCAGAGATCCAGGCCGGCGGCCAGGCCCGCGGAGGTGGCGACGTCGCCGTCGTCGACGAAGAGGACCGATTCGTCGACCTCGAGGTCGGGGTGCAGGGCGCGGAGCTCGACCGCGCGTGCCCAGTGCGTCGCCACCCGGTGCCCGGCGAGGCGGCCGGCGGCGGCGAGCACGAAGGCGCCGGTGCAGATCGACATCCAGCGGGCGTGCGCCGGCACGGCCCCGAGGGCCTCGTGGACCTCGGCCGGGAGCACCCCGTCGCGGCGGGCCGGGACGAAGTGCGTGCCGGGCACGATCACCGTGTCCGCCGCGGCGAGCGCTTCCGGCCCGTGCTCGAGCAGGAGCGAGAAGCCCGCCGTCGTCGCCACCCGGTCGGCGAGCCCGCACACCCGCACGTCGTAGAGCGGGCCGTCGGGGCCCTCCGCGGTGCCGAAGACCTGCGGCGGGATCTGCAGGTCGAAACCGACGACCTCCGGCAGGGCCAGGACGGCGACGACGTGACGGCGGGACGCGGAGCCGGCCGGAGCGGGACCTTCGTGCTCGGTCATGGCCGGATTCTTGCACGTCTTGGCGTTCGGGCCACTGGTTCGTCGACCGGAGATCGCGCAGGCTGACCCCTCGTGACCGAGACGCGCCCCGACGCCTCCGCGGACGCACCGCCGAGAGCCCGCCCTTCCGCCTGGCCCTGGGCCGTCGCCGCCACGGCGTTCGTGACGCTCCTGGGCGCCTCGGGCTTCCGGTCGGCGCCCGGGGTGTTCGTCGACCCGCTCCACACGGAGTTCGGCTGGTCGACCGCGACGATCTCGTCGGCGGTGTCGCTGAACCTGCTGCTCTACGGCGTCGTGTCGCCCTTCGCCGCCGCGCTCATGGAGCGGTTCGGGATGCGGCGCGTCGTGAGCATCGCGCTGCTGCTGGTCGCCGCGGGCAGCGGGCTGACGGTGTTCATGACCTCGGCCTGGCAGCTGGTCCTGCTGTGGGGCGTGCTCGTGGGGGTCGGCACCGGGTCGATGGCGCTGGCGTTCGTCGCCACCGTCACCGGGCGCTGGTTCGTGGCGCGCCGCGGGCTGGTGTCGGGCGTGCTGACCGCTGCGCAGGCCGCCGGCGGGCTCGTGTTCCTCCCGCTCATGGCCTCGCTCGCGGGGTCGGTGGGCTGGCGCGTGGCCTCGCTCGTGGTCGCCGGCGGCGCGCTGGTCGTCGTGCCGCTGGTGGTCTTCGTGCTGCGCGACCGGCCGTCCGACGTGGGGACGGTCGCGCACGGCGCCGATCCCGAGGACGTCCAGCCGGAGGAGGTCGTCACCGGGGGCGCCGCCCGACGCAGCCTCACCGTGCTGCGCGACGCCGCCCGCACCGGCACGTTCTGGCTGCTCGCGGGCGGGTTCGCGATCTGCGGCGCGACGACGGTCGGGCTCCTCAACACCCACTTCGTCCCGGCGGCCCACGAGCACGGCATGCCCGCGACGACGGCGGCCGGGCTGCTGGCGGTGGTCGGAGTCTTCGACGTGATCGGCACGATCGCGTCGGGCTGGTTCACCGACCGCGTCGACCCGCGCAGGCTGCTCGCCGTCTACTACGTGCTGCGCGGCGCGTCGCTGCTGGTGCTGCCGTTCCTGCTCGCCCCGACCGCCGCGCCGCCGCTCTGGGCGTTCATCGTGTTCTACGGCCTGGACTGGGTGGCCACGGTCCCGCCGACGGTCGCGCTCTGCCGCGAGCGCTTCGGGGCCCGCGCCCCGATCGTCTTCGGCTGGGTGTTCGCCGCGCACCAGGTCGGTTCGGCGATCGCGGCGGTCGGGGCCGGCCTGATCCGCGACCTGTCCGGCTCCTACGACGGCGCCTGGTGGAGCGCGGGGGCGCTCTGCGTCGTCGCCGCGGGCCTCTCGTTGGCGGTCCCGCGCGCGCTCGCGGCTCGTCGCGGGGACCAACTAGCGTCCGCTCCATGACGATCTCCGTGCACCCCGGCGCCGACGACCGCGAGTGGGGCGGCCGGCTCCCGCGCAACGAGACGCTCGAGCTCGACGACGACCAGCGCGCGGCCCGCGAGAAGCTCCTCGAGAACGCCGGGGCGTGGGCGGAGCGCTCCGGCTTCGCGCCGATCGACGACCACGGCGGGATGATCGGCCCCTTCAACCCGTTCGTCCTGCGACCTGAGCCGGCGCGGGCGTTCAACCGCTGGGTCGTCGCCGACCAGCGGGGATCGTCGCTGTCCGCGCCGATCCGCGAGGTCGTCATCCTCACCGTCGGCGTGGCGTGGCAGGCTGACTACGAGATCTACGCCCACGTCGCCGTCGCCCGGGCGGTGGGCCTGTCCGAGGCCGTCATCGACGGGCTGCGCCGGAACGAGGCCGACGGCTTCGCGGACGACGAGCTCGCCGCTCACCGGTTCACCGACGAGCTCGTGCGCACCCACCGCGTCGCCCGGCCGACGTACGACGCCGCGATCGAGGCCTTCGGGCGCGACGGCGTCCTGGACCTGGTCCACCTCGTCGGCATGTACCTCGCGACGTCGGCGCTGCTCAACGCGTTCGAGATCCCGGCGCCGCCGATCCCGGAGCCCTAGTCTGTCCCGCATGGCGGGACGTCCGAGCTGGGAGCTGGGCTCGGTGCGCAACGCCGCGCGGCTGCTCAAGGAGTTCTCGTTCACCGACCGCGAGCTCGGGGTCGCCGAGCTGGCCCGGCGGCTGGGGCTCGGCACGAGCACGGTGCACCGGATGCTCGCGACGCTGGCCGACGAGCGCCTCCTCGAGCGCGGGCCGTCCGGGACCTACCGGCTGGGGCTCGCGGTCCACGAGCTCGGCGCGAGCGTCGCGCCCCACGTCGGGCTGCACGAGGCCGCGATGCCGGCGATGGCGGGGCTGCGCCACGTCACCGGCGAGACGGTGCAGCTCGCGGTGCTCGACGGGATGCACTCGGTGTACGTCGAGCGCCTCGAGAGCCCGCACACGGTCCGGATCTTCTCGCGGGTCGGGACGCGGCTGCCCGCGACGACGACGAGCACGGGCAAGGTGCTGCTCGCCGCGCTGCCCGCCGACGAGCTCGACGCGCGGCTCGTCGCCTGGACCCCCGAGCGCCCGACACCCCACTCGATCGCCGACGAGGCGACCCTGCGCCGGCGCCTCCGGGAGATCGTCGAGCGCGGCTGGGCCGACAACCGCGAGGAGAGCAGGCTGGGCGTGGTGTCGGTGGGCGCCGCGGTGCACGACGAGCACGGGGCGGCGATCGCGGCGCTGAGCGTGGCCGCCCCCGTCGCCCGCACCGGGGGCACCACGCTGCGACGGCACGTCGCGCAGGTCGTCGAGGCCGCGGGCGTGATCGAGCGCCGCCTGACCGGCTGGTGAGGCTCAGGCCGCCGGGCGGGGCTCCCGCTGGACGAGCAGGCTGACGAACGCGACGAGCGCGAGCAGGGCGACGATGCCGGCGAAGACGACCCCGGCGGTCACCAGCCCGACCGCCGCGGACGCGACGCCCTCGCCGATCACCGGGATCGAGATCCCGATGTAGAGGACGAGGAAGAAGCTCGACGCCACCTCGCTGCGCCGCGCGGCCGGGCTGCCGGCGCTCACCGCGGCCAGCCCGGCCCGGAAGCTCATGCCCTGGCCGACGCCGGCGACGGCGGCCCCGGCGACGAGCACGGGCAGCGACGCCGTGCCGATCGCGGTCCCGACGAGGCCCATCCCGACCACCAGCGCGGCGCAGCCGGTGAGGAGCGCCGGGCGCTCGCCGAGGCCGGACGACGCGATCTGTCCGAGCGTCGACGCGCCGAGCAGCGTGAAGACCACGAGGCCGTTGACCAGGTGGTCCTGCTCGTGCAGGACCTGGGTGAGGAAGGCGGGGGAGACCGCGGTGAAGAGGCCGAGCACGGCGAAGCCCGCGAAGCCGGCGATCGCCGCGCGGACGAACACCCCGCGCACCTCCGGGGGGACCGAGACCTTCTGCGGGCGCCAGGAGACCGGGCCGGCGGGCGTCTCGACGGGCTCGACCACGCACCAGACGGCCGCGCCGACGACGAGCACCAGCACGATGTGCACGAGGTAGGGCAGGGCCAGCGGCGCCGGCGCGAACTGGGCGAGCGCGCCCGCGACCACCGGGCCGAGCCCCAGTCCGAGCATGTTCACCGCGGCCGCGAGCAGGCTGTACGGCTTCTGGCGCCCCTCCGGGGCGAAGTCGACGATCGCCGCGGTCGCCGTGCCCGTGAAGATGCCGGCGGACAGGCCGGAGAGCACCCGCCCGGCGAACAGGGTCCCGAGATCGTCCGGGATGAGGAAGACCGCGCTGGAGACCGCCGCGAGCACGAGCCCCGGCAGCAGCACCGCGCGACGCCCGACCTGGTCGGAGAGCCGGCCGAACAGGAGCAACGCCGCTGTCACGCCGACCGCGTACGCCGCGAAGATCAGCGTGACCATCACGCCGCCGAAGCCCTGCTCCCGCTCGTAGATCGGGTAGAGCGGCGTCGGCAGCGTTGCGCCGAGCATCGTGACGAGGAAGGCGAGGGCGACGACGATCGCCGCGGCCCGTCCCCGCAGTCCGCGCACCGCGGGGGCGTCCGAGATCGACGAGCTGATGGTGGTCCTCCGTCCGGTTGCGCGCGATGCGCCGACGGACGGCATTCCCCGGCCGTGCCGGCGCTACGCGGGCACCGGCACGACCGGGACGCTCGTCACCGTCCCGGGATCGGCTTGCCGGAGAAGAGGTACTTCTGCGCCAGGGCCACCGGGTCGTAGGCGGCCGGCGACGCCTCCTCCGCCGAGGCGGTCACCGTCACCGGGCGGGTCTGCACGATGCAGACCGGGTCGCCCGCGCGCCGGTGCCGTCCGATCACCCACTCCACGTCGACCGGGTGGCCGTAGTGCTCCTCGATCGCCCGCACCGCCGACGCGATGGCGCTGATCTGCTCGTCGTCGAGCACCTGGCGGTCGGCGAGCTTCGCCGGCATGTCGATCTCGGTGACCGCGCCGACCGCGAAGTCGAACGCCGAGACGATCCGCTTGTGCGCGACGTCGTACCGCAGGACTCGGCCGTCGGCCTTCCCGACCTCCACGTGGTCCGGGTCGACGAGCCCCTGCACGATCGCCTCGCCCCAGCCCCAGCTGGTCTCGATGACGATGCGGTCGGCCTTGCCGGTGACCGGGTGGACCGAGAACGCGACCCCCGAGGCGCGGGCGTGGATCAGCTCGATGACGCCGACCGCGATCGGCATCGCGTGGTGGCTGATCCCCTTGCGCAGCCGGTAGGCCAGCGCCCGGGCGGTGAACAGCGAGCCCCAGCAGTTGCGGACCGCGTCGAGCACGCGCTCGATGCCCGAGACACCGAGGTAGGTGTCGAAGATGCCCGCGAAGCTCGCGTCCGCCGCGTCCTCGCCGGTGGCCGACGAGCGCACCGCGACCGGCACGTTGACGTCGACCGCCCGCAGGCACAGCTCCTCGTACGCGTCGGTGAGCGTGGTGGTGAGCTCGTCGGACATCGGCGTGTCCACGAACAGCCCGCGGATCTCCTCCGAGGCCGCCGCGACCTCGGCCTCGGGGGCCTGTTCGCCGAGCCGCGAGATGATCGCGTCGATCTTCGCGTCGAGCCCCGTCTCGGCGCAGTGGCGCAGGTAGGCCCCGGTGGTGACGGCGAAGCCGTCGGGCACCTGCACGCCGGAGCGCAGGAGCTCCGAGAGGCGGCCCATCTTCGAGCCGCCCAGCTCGATGGCGGTCGTCGGGTCGGTCTCGTCGACCCAGATGACCGGTGTGGTGGTGGGGTCCCCAGAGGTCATCCGACCACGGACCCGATGGTCGAGCTCCGCTGCGCTCCCTCTCCCGCCGCCGCCTCGCTCGCGGGCGCCCGGTCGGCGGCCTTGGTGAGCACGGTGACGGTGCCGGTCGTGCCGTCGACCTCGATCTCGTCGCCGTCGCCGATGGAGAAGGTCGCGACGCCCGTCGCGGTCACCGTCGGGACGCCGTACTCGCGGCCGACGATCGCGGCGTGGGAGAGCATGCCGCCGCCGTCGCACACGGCGCCGGCGATCTTGCCGAAGGCCGGCGTCCAGTTCGGTGACGTCGACTCGCAGACCAGGATCGAGCCGGGCTCGAGGCGGTGCAGCTCGTCGGAGGACTGGAGCACGCGGGCGGTGCCCCGGGCGGTGCCCTTGGCCGCCGCCACGCCCTGCAGCACGGTCTGCGACTTCGCGTCCGGGTTCTGCACGGCCTTGATCGACTGCGGGTTGAGCCCGAAGATCTCGATGAGGATCGGGTCCTCGACGGCCTCGGGGATCGTGCCGAGCACCTTGGGCATCTCGCTGCGCTTCGCGTGCCAGTGGTCGAAGTACTGGCGGCGCTCGGCCACCAGGCTCTTGAGCTCGCCCTGGTAGGGCTTGCGGCCGGAGGCGACGTCCATGAGCTCGGGCCAGAACAGGTAGAGCATGTCGTCCTTGTTGTCCGCGTTCTCGCGGCGCGCCAGCTCCTGGCAGCCCCACCGCAGCGGGAGCATGACCTTGAGGTCGATGTAGTAGTTGTGGTCGTCCTGCCACCAGGGGAAGTTCGCGGCCTGGTTGGACTCCAGGCCGGCGTCGAAGACGGCCTGCTCCTCCTTGGTCAGGCCCGAGCGCGCGTTGTCGATCGCTTCCTCGCGCTCGGCCATCGCGTTGCGCGCCGCGGCCTCGAAGTCGTGGTCCTCGGGACGCTTGAGGAAGGTCTTCACCAGGCCCAGGGCGATCGCGTTGTCCTCGATCCAGCTCGGCACGCCGACGTCGCAGGTCGCCTCGGCGCGCCAGCCGTAGATCTGGAGGAAGTCGTCGAACTCGGTGAGCCACTGCGACGCCGCGCCGCCGTGGCGACCGAGGGCGTCGCGCAGCTCGTGGGGCTCGTGGGTGTCGAAGACGTCGGCGATGCCCAGTTGCCGGGCCCGGGCGGCGAGCCGGTCGAGCTCCCGGTCGGTCTCCATGATCTTGGTGTCCTCGCCCTGGAGGAACTTGCCGATCTCGTTGGGGTTGATCCCCATGTCGGCGCAGGCGCCGTAGAAGCCGAGGAAGTTCGCGAGCATCGGGTACATGACGCCGAAGTGGATCTCCATGGCGCGCTTGTGGTAGCGGCGGCCCTGGCCGAGCAGGTCGCTCAGGTCCGGGGTGCCGGCGAAGTCGACGCCGCGGAAGTACGACCAGGTCGACTCGAGCTCGTCGCGGCCGCCCTCCCAGATCGAGCGGTAGTTCTGCAGGAAGTGCGGCAGGTTCGTCGCGATGCGGTTGGCGCGCGCACCGATCTCGCGGGGGTCGGTCTCGGGCAGGGCGCAGCCGTAGAGGTGGGTGCCCGCGAAGCGCGCGGTGACGCCGCGCCCGGGCGGCAGCGGCAGCGACTCGGCGGCGTGCTGGGTGCCCCAGCAGTAGCCGTCGCCGCTCCACAGCGTGGCCGCGAGCGGGGTGAGCCCGCGCGACCAGTGGAAGTCCAGGAACCAGAAGCCCTGCTCGTCCCCGGGCTTGAACGGGCTCGCCGGGTCGACGATCCAGGGCATCTCGAAGTGCTCCGGCTTGTACCCCGGGTACCACTCGCCCGTGGCGAAGTCGTCCACCGGCACCACGTTGGCCATCTGATCCTCCTCGTCGATGAGCGCGCGATCACGGTCGTGCCCCCGGGTCTGTGATGCAAGCAACACGTTCCGCGCCCGCGAACGTTGCCAACCGCCGAACGGCCTCGTGCGGCGGTCCGGCGGTGATCCCTAGGGTCACGCGCCGTGCGTGGTGTGTTCCTGGAGGTGGGTCGGTGGGCGGGGTGAGCGAACCGTCGGCCGTGGTCGTGGGTGCCACCGGCGCCCTGGGCGGCGCGATCGTGCGGCGGCTGCGCTCGCGCGGGGTCCCGGTCCTCGCGGTGGCGCGCTCCGCCGACGCCGTCGCGTCCCTGGGCGCCGACGACGAGGGCGTCGTCCCGTGCGCGGCGGACATCGGCTCCGACGATGCTTCTGCGGTCATCGCCACGGCGCTGGGGTCGTGGGGTGCCCCGGTGCGGATGGTCGTGCAGGCCGCCGGGCTCCCGGCGCTGGGCGGACTGGACGCCGTCGAGCCCGCCGCCCTCGGCGCCGCCGTGGCGCTGAAGGTCGGCGGCCTGCTGCGCCTGGTCCGCGCGGCCGACCCGTGGCTGGGGGAGGGGTCGCGGCTCGTGGCGCTCGGGGGCCATTACGGCGCCGAGCCCTCCCCGCACGTCCCCGGCGCCGGCGTCACCAACGCCGCGCTCGCCAACCTCGTGCGCCAGCTCGCCGACGCCTACGGCCCGCGCGGCATCACCGCCCACCTCGTCGCCCCGGGGCCCGCGGACACCGACCGCCTGCGCCGGCTCTCGGCGTCGCAGGCCTCGGCGCGTGGCGTCGACGTGGAGGATGTGCTCACCGAGCGCCGGGCCGAGTCGCCCCTGGGCGCGCTCGTCACCCCGGAACAGGTCGGGTGGGCCGTCGCGACGCTGCTCGACCCCGAGGCCGCGGCGCTCACCGGGTCGACGCTGGCGCTGGACATGGGTGCGCGGCGCGGCATCTGAGGGCTCCTCGGCATCTGACGGAGATCAGGGGCGCGGTACGCACCTCCGCGGGCCGTCCGCGGTGCGTGGCGCGCTCCTGATCTCTCGCGGTGGGCGTCAGGAGAGCGTGCCGGCGAGGTCGACGACCGCACCGACGACCGCGGGCCCGTGGGCGAGGACGGCGTCGTTGTGGTCGGCCCGCGGGACGGCGACGACACGCGCGCCCGCCGCCGCGGCGACCTCCCGGCTCTGCGCAGGGGGGATCGTGCGGTCGGCCTCGCCGAGCACGACGGTCGTCGGGACGCCGGTGCCGTGCACCAGGTCGACGACCGGGAAGCGGTCGGCGAGCAGCGCGCGCACGGGCAGCACCGGGTAGGCGATCTCGGCGATCGCGGCCAGCTCGGTGAACGGCGAGCGCAGCACCATCCCGGCGACCGGGGCCTCGGTCGCGAGCCGCGCGACCACGCCGGACCCGAGGCTCTCGCCGAGGTAGAGCAGGCGACCGGGATCCACGCCGCGCGCGCCGACGAGGTGCTCGCGGGCGGCCCGCGCGTCGGTGACCAGCCCGTCCTCGCTCGGCCGTCCGGGGTTCCCGCCGAAGCCGCGGTAGTCGAACAGCAGGACGTCGAGGCCCTGCGCCGCCAGCGCCGCGGCCAGCGGGGCCCGGGCCGCCCGGTCGCCGGCGTTGCCGTTCGCCACCAGCACCGTGACGTCGCGGCGGGCGCCGCTCGCCGGGACGAACCAGGCGCCGAGGCGCAGGCCGTCCGCCGTGGCGAGCGTGACGTCCTCGCCGCGCGCCACGACCGTCGCGGCGGCCGGGACCGGACCGGCGTCGGGGAGGTAGATCAGCCGGCGCTGCCCCAGCCAGAGCACGGCGACCAGCACGGCGGCGGTCGTGACCAGCACGAGGCCGACCACCACCAGCGCCCGCACCGTCAGATCACCTGGAGCCCGAGGGCGCGGCAGACGTCGGCGGCCTGTCCGGTCGACACGATCGCGCCGCGGAGCACCGCCGGCGTCTCGGGGGTGATCTCCCCGAGGTCGGCGCCGCGCAGGTCGGCGCCGGCCAGGCGGGCGTGGGTGAGGTCGGTGCCGCGTAGCGCGCAGTCGGTGAACACGGCGTCGCGGAGGTCGGCGCCGGAGAGGTCGGCGTCGGAGAGGTCGACGCGCTCGAGACGCCAGCCGCGCAGCGCCGCGTCGGCGAGCCGGGCGAGGGCGAGCGAGCAGCCGTCGACGGTGAAGGTCACCGCGAGGCTGCGCATGCCGGTGAGGTCGGCGCCGATCATGCGGCAGTCGCGGAACGCCGTGTCGGTGAGCCTGGCACCGACGAGGCGGGCGCGGGAGAGGTCGACGCCGGTGAGGGCCGCGTCGGTGAGGTCGGCGTCGCCGAGATCCGCGCCGGCGAGCGAGCCGCCCTCGATCCGGACACTGTCGAGCACCGCACCCCGGAACCTGGCCCCGGGCGCCCGCACGCGGTCGAGGACGGCGCCCGTGAGATCGACACCGGAGAGGTCGAGCTCGTCGAGGACGCAGCGGCGCAGTGTCCAGGGGCCGCCGCGCCCGAGGACGTCGCGGACCTCCTCGGCGTCGGCGCCGGTGAGGTCGACATCGGAGACCTCGGAGCCGTGGCGGAGTGCGTCGAGACCGTCGAGGCCGGGGGTGCTCACGGGCGCCGAGTCTGCCCCGCCCCCGGGACGCTGCACCCGGGGTGTGCGAGCGATGCGGCTTTCCTGGCGTCCCACGCCAGGATCGCCACAGGCTCGACCCGGCGACACGCCGGGCGCCGTGTCGTGGGGCGCTGCACCGCCGATCGCGTCCGTCAGCCCGGGATGGGGGCGCCGGACGGCACGCCGGCGGCGACATAGCCCTCGTAGAGCGTTTCCCACGCCGGTGTGCGTCCGCCCGGTGCACTGGTCGGCGTGCCGGAGGCCGCGGCGTCGAGGGCGTCCAGGCAGAGGTCCCAGCCGGCGGCGTTGCGGGCGGCGCCGTCGCGCTCCTGCATGAGGTGGGTGAACGTCAGACGGGTCCGGCCGTCGCGCAGGGTCTCGACGTCGAAGCGGAGCTCCTCGCCGTCCCAGGTGAACGCGACGCGCCGCGGCGGGTCGTGGGCCAGCACCTCGCCCGTGCCGCCGTCCCCGTCGGTCCCGAACGTGAACGCGAGCGCCGCGCCCACGTCCCACGACGTCGCTGTGACCTGGGCGGGGAACCAGTGCACGAGCTCCGAGGGGTCGGTGAGCAGCGCGAACACCCGGTCCGCGGCGTGGGCGTACTCGCGGACGAAGCGCAGCGCGGGGCGTCCGTCGATCTCGAGGTAGCTGCCGGTGGGGCTCACGGGGCGTCCTTCCGTGGATCGGTGTCCTCGAGGCGCCGGCCGAGGGCGTCGAGGCTGTCGGACCACAGCCGCCGGTAGGGCGCGAGCCAGGCGTCGAGGGCGGCGAGCGGCGCGGGGTCGATCTCGTAGACCCGGCGCTGGGCCTCGGGCCTCGCGCGCACCAGCCCCGCCTCGCGCAGCACCCGCAGGTGCTTGGACGTGCTGGGCTGGCTGAGGTCGAGGCTCTCGACGAGCTCGCCGACCGCCCGGGGGCGCTCGCGCAGCAGCCCGAGCATCGCCCGGCGGTGCGGGTCGGCGAGGGCCGTCCACGTCGCGGCGTCGGTGGTCACGCCCCCGAGCATGCCTCAAGAGGAATATTCTCCGCAAGGCATGAAGCACGGGTCACCACGCGACGTCGAGGGTCTCCAGGCCGCGGAAGAAGTAGCTCGCGATGTAGGTGGGCTCGTAACCGTCGGCGAGGCACATCCCGGGCAGACGACGCACCAGCGTCTCGAGCGCGACGCGGATCTCGGCGCGCGCCATCGGTGCGCCGGGGCACACGTGCAGACCCCGGCCGAAGGCGAGGTGGTCGCGGACGTTCGTGCGGTCGATGTCGACGACGTCGGGGTCGGGGAACGTCGTCTCGTCGCGGTTCCCCGAACCGAACAGCAGCAGCACCATCGTGCCGGCCGGCAGGTCGGTGCCGCCGAGGCTCGTGTCCTTCGTCGTGATCCGGAACAGCCCGCGGTGGGGCGCGTCGCGACGCAGGACCTCCTCGGTGACCTTCGGGATCGCCTTCGCGGGGTCGGCGAGCACGCGGGAGTGCACCTCGGGGTTCTGGAGGATCGCGAGCATCGTCGCCGTGATCGCGTCCCGGGTGGTGTCGAAGCCGGCGACGCGGGCGGCGCCGCGCACCACGTTGATGACGTAGTCGTCGTCGAGGCCGGGGAAGCCGTGGGCGCCGTGCACGAGGTCGGAGATCAGGTCCTCGCGTCGGTGCGCGCGCCGGTCGTCGACGAGCTCCTGCAGGTAGCGGGTGTAGTCGGCCATGCGGCGGGCCGAGGCGATGCGGTCGTCGAGGGGCGCGAGGAGGTTCCAGAGCATGTTGACGTCGTCGGTCCACTGCTGGATCCGCTCCCCGTCCTCCGCCGGGAAGCCGATGATCGCATTGATCACCGACTGCACGAACGGGACCGCGTAGCCGCCGACCAGATCCGCGCCGTGCCCGTCGAACCCGTCGATCAACGACTCCGCGGTCGCGCGCATCGTCGGCAACATCGCCCGCACCCGGGCCCCGGTGAAGCCGGCGTCGAACACGCGGCGGATCGGGTGGTGGGCGGGCTCGTCCTCGTTGACCACGGCGTTGGTCTCCGGGACGCCGCCGGCCCGCAGGACCTCCGTGACCTCGGGCGGGTTCCAGTAGATCTTCGGGACCGCGACCGCCGACGAGTACGTCGCCGGGTCGTCGATGACCGTGACCAGGTCGTCGTACCGGGTCACCATGTAGGCGCCGAGGACCGGGTTGATCATCGGGGAGTGGGCGCGGGCCTCGCGGTAGAACAGGTGCGGGTCCTCCCGGTGCGGGCTGACCATCGGGTTGAACTCGAGCGCGGGGCTGCTCTCGTCGGTGGCGGTCACGGCGTCGTGCCTCCCCGGGGACGGGTGGTGGTGGCGGCTCGACGCTAGGTGTGGCGTGGCTCACGGGTCGAGCCGCGCGCGGTAGGCCTCGTGCCGGATCCGGCAGTCCCCGAGGGCGGTTCGCCGAACGCCGCGCGGTAGGACCGGGCGAAGCGCCCGAGATGCGTGAAGCCCCAGCGCATGGCGACCTCGGCCACCCCGCCCCGCCCCGCGGCGAGATCGTCGCGGGCGCGGCGCAGGCGCACGTCGCGCACCATTGCCATGGGGGAGACGCCGTGGTGGCGGGCCATGCCGTCGCGCAGTCCGCGCGCGCTGACCCCAGCGATCTCCGCGAGCGCGGTGACCGTCCACGGGTGTTCGGGCCGCTCGACGACGGCGGCCACGGCACGGCGCACCGACTGCGGTCCCACCGCGGCGGCGGGCGCGGCGAGGGCGTCGCGGTACGGGTGGTCGACGGTGTGGAGCAGGCCCGCGACCACGGCCTCGACCAGCGGCCGCATCACCCGCGGGTCCGCGGCGAGCCCGCGCGGGTCGGCGGCCAGGTCCGCGAGGCTGCGCACCAACGACCACCAGCGCCGGCCGTCGTCGGACCCGAGGTCGATCGTCGGGGCCAGCGCCACCGCGCCGCGCACCGGCCGCTCGAGCAGGGACGTCAGCTGGTCCTCGAGGGCGCCGCGGTCGATCTTGAGCCCGAACAGGCGCCCGCCCTCGGCCCACCCGTGGAGGCGGGCGGTGCCGTCGGGTCGGTAGACCGCCGCGGTGGCCGCGGTGGAGCACACGTCGGCGCGCCCGCTGCGGGTGCGCAGCACCCCGTCGAGGGCGATGTTGACCTCGTAGCCGGTGGCCAGCTCGCCGGTGTCGATCACCACCTCGCCGCCGTACGACAGCACCCCGGCGGCCACCGGCCCGAGGTCGACGGCCGAGAGCGACATCGAGAACTCGGCCGGGTCGTGCAGCATCGTCAGCCGGTGCGGAAAGTAGATCTCCGCGCACTCCGCCCGGGCGCGGTCCGGATCCGACGTGCTGACGTGCACGGCCGCCTACCCGGCCGGGGACCTTGCCGCCGCCGCCCGCGCCGCGATCTCGTCGCGCCGGGCCCCCGACGCCGGCACGCCGCCGATGGCCCAGTCGTCGGGCGGCACCTGGATGATCCGCCCGCGCACCCGCTCCCGGGCCGCGCCCAGGACGTCGACGACGATGTCGGTGAAGTCCGCGAGCAGCCGGTGGCGCTGCTCGACCGGCCGGCCCTCGAGGACGATCGCCGTGAAGTACGGCGCGGGGGCACCGCCCGTCTCCCCGCCGACCGCCCAGTGCTCACGCGCGTGCAGCGTCAGATACGCGCGGACGCGCTCGATCGGCGACGCGAGCACCTCGGCGTAGCGCCGGCTCATCTGCTCGAGCAGGCGCTGGTGCTCGGCGGGCGAGTGGTCGCCCTCGACGAGGTGGACCTCGAGGATCGGCATCAGCCCTGTTCCCGCTGACGCGCGAGCTCCAGGGCCACGTCGATGATCATGTCCTCCTGGCCGCCGACCAGCCCCAGCTCGCCGCACCGGCGCAGGATGTCGGGCACCGGGACCTTGTAGCGCTCGCCGGCGTGCTCGGCGTGCAGCAGGAAGCTCGAGTAGACGCCCGCCCAGCCCTGGGTGATGGCGTTGCGGTCCATCTTCGGCCAGCGGTGCAGGTACGGGCGCACGACGTCCTCGGCCGCGTCGAGCAGCGCGGTGACGTCGAGGCCGGTCTCGATGCCCATGCGGTCGAACACCGCGGCGAGCACCTCGGTGGGGGAGTTGCCGGAGCCCGCGCCGAGCGCGCACAGCGAGCCGTCGATCTCCTTGACGCCGACCTCGGCGGCGATCACGGAGTTGGCGACGCCGAGCGAGAGGTTCTGGTGGCCGTGGTAGCCGACCCACGCCTCGTCGCCCACCTCGGCGAGCAGCGCCTCGAACCGCGCCCGGGCGTCGTGCATCAGCAGCGCGCCGGCGGAGTCGGTGACGTAGGGGCACTGGCAGCCCGCGTCGACCATGATCCGCGCCTGCTTCGCGAGGTCCTCCGGCGGCGTGCGGTGGGCCATCATGAGGAACCCGACGGTCTCCATGCCGAGGTCGCGGGCCACCCCGAAGTGCTGGGGCGAGACGTCCGCCTCGGTGCAGTGGGTGGCGACCCGGACGACGTCGGCCCCGGCGTCGCGGGCACGACGCAGGTCGTCGACCGTGCCGATGCCGGGCACGAGCAGCACCGCGATCCTCGCCTGCTTCGCCTCCTCGCGGGCGGCGGCGATGAGCTCCAGCTCGTCCGTGTGCGAGAAGCCGTAGTTGAAGCTGGAGCCGCCGAGCCCGTCGCCGTGGGTGACCTCGATGACCTCGACGCCGGCGCGGTCGAGAGCCCGGACGGTGTCCCGGACCTGCTCGGAGGTGAACTGGTGCGCCTGCGCGTGGGAGCCGTCGCGCAGCGTGGTGTCGGTGATGCGGACGTCGTGGCGAATCTCGGGCCTCGTCATGCCGGGACCTCCATGTCCGTGGCGATCAGCTCGCCGACCTGCGCCGCGGCGGCGGTCATGATGTCGAGGTTGCCGGCGTACTCGGGCAGGTAGTCGCCGTTGCCCTTGACCTCGAGGAACACGGCCACGCGCCCATTGCCACCCCACTTGTCCGAGGGCGGGTCGAACTGCGGCTCGGCCCGCATCGTGTAGCCCGGGACGTACTGCTGGACACGGCCGATCATGTCGTGGACCGAGGCGGCGACGGCGTCGGTGTCCGCGTCGGGCGGCAGCGAGCAGAACACCGTGTCGCGCATGATCATCGGTGGCTCGACCGGGTTGAGGATGATGATCGCCTTGCCGCGCTCGGCGCCGCCGACCTCCTCGACCGCCCGGGCCGTGGTCTGCGTGAACTCGTCGATGTTCGCGCGGGTGCCGGGCCCGGCCGACCGTGACGCCGTCGAGGCGACGATCTCCGCGTAGCTCACCGGCGCGACCCGCGAGACCGCCGCGACGATCGGGATCGTGGCCTGCCCGCCGCAGGTGATCATGTTGATGTTCGGGGCGTCGAGGTGCTCGGGCATGTTCACCGCCGGGCACACCATCGGCCCGAGGTGCGCGGGCGTCAGGTCGACGGCCCGGATCCCCGCGTCGGCGTAGCGCGGCGCGTTCGCGACGTGCGCCTTCGCCGACGTCGCCTCGAAGACGATCTTCGGGAGCGGGTCCTGGCGCAGCAGCCAGTCGATCCCCTCCGACGACGCGGGCACGCCCATCGCCCGCGCCCGCTCGAGCCCGTCGGACTCGACCACGCCGACCATCGCCATGACCTCGATGCGCGCGCTGCGCGCGAGCTTGGCCAGCAGGTCGGTGCCGATGTTGCCCGGGCCGACGATCGCGGCCGGGACCTTCGCAGGCGCACTCATGCCCGCAGAGTGACACCGCTCACCGGCGCCGCGGAACCGCAGCGTTCCGCCCCTCGGGACAGGCGGTCAGACCAGCTGCCGCCCGGCCCGCGCCGCGGCGGTGACGACGTCCTCCGCGGCCCGGGCGAGGACCGCGCGGGAGAACAGCGGCGTCGGGCCCGCGACCGAGAGCCCGCCGACCGGCCGGCCGTCCGCGTCGACCACGGGCGCGGCGACCGAGGTGCGCCCGGCCTGGAACGCGGAGCTGACGACGAAGCCCGCCCGCCGGGCGGCGTCGAGCTCGGCGTGCAGGGCCGCGCGGTCGGGCGGGGCGAGGTCCTCGTCGCGGCACAGCCGGTCGATGCGCGCGTCCGTCTCCGCCGCCGACAGCCGCGAGAGCGCCGCCTTGCCGCAGCCGCCGCGCCAGGCCGGCGCGCGCAGGCCGACACGGTTGTCCATCGGCGTCCGCAGCGGCCCGGTCTCCCGGTGCAGGTAGACGGTCCAGCCGCCGACGAGCTGCCCGACGTGGACCTCCTGCCCGGCGACGCGGCACAGGCCGCCGAGGCCGCCCTCGACCGCCGCGACGAGCCCGGTGCGCTCGATGATCTGCCCCGCGAGGCCGACCAGCAGCGGCCCGAGCCGCCAGCCCCGCCGGGGCACCGTCTCGAGCAGGCCCTCGTCGGCGAGGGTCGTGGCCAGGACGTGGACGGTGCTGCGCGGGATGCCGGTGCGGTCGGCGAGCGCCCGGGTGGAGAGCACGTCGCTGCCCGGCCCGAACGCGCGCAGCAGCAGCGCCGACTTGCTCACCGCCGCCACCGTCACCCGGTGGAGCATCCTCGGCCCCGGAACGCGGTGTCCAGCACCGCGGGACGGCGGCCTGGGTGGCGGGCGGCGGCGCTCCCTAGCGTGCGCCGGCATGGGTCGGGTGTTCCACGTCACGGCCGGCAGCGGCCGGTCGGCGTCACGGCGCGCGGAGCGCACCGCGGCGACGGCGCCCGCCCCCGCCGCACCCGCCCAAGACGGCGGGGGGCGCGGGGGCATCGTCGCCGGCTACCTCGCACCGCACCCGCCGCACCTCGTCTACGCCGAGAACCCGCCGCAGAACGAGCCGCGCTCCACCGGCGGCTGGGAGGTGCTGCGCTGGGGCTACGAGGAGCTGCGCAAGCGGCTGCGCGCCCACCGGCCCGACGTGCTCGTGGTGCACGCCCCGCACTGGATCACGATGGTCGGCCACCACGTCAACTGCGTGCCGAACCCCCGCGGCGTCTCGGTCGAGCCGATCTTCCCGCACCTCTTCCGCTACCACTACGACTTCCGCACCGACGTCGAGCTCGCCGAGGCCGTCGTCGAGGAGGGCGCGAAGGCCGGCCTGGTCACGAGCGGGCTGCGCGAGGACGGGGTGCGCGTCGACTACGCGACGATCGGCGCGCTGCACCTCGCCAACCCCGACTGGGACCTCCCGGTGGTCTCGCTCTCGGCCAACAACAACCCGTACTACTACTCCGACGCCTCGCTGGCCGAGATGGAGACCCTGGGGGAGGCGACGCGGCGGGCGATCGAGAGGACGGGCCGCCGCGCGGTCCTGCTGGCGTCGAACTCCTTGAGTCACCTCCACTGGGACACCGAGCCGGAGCTCCCCGAGGACATGGGCGTCGAGCGTCCCTTCGACCACGCCCAGTACGCGGGGGACATGGAGCTGCTGCGCGCCGTCCGCGAGGGGCCGACGTCACGGCTGAAGGACGCGATCCCGCAGCACATCGCGGCCACCTCGTCGGAGACCAAGGCCGGCAGCCTGACCTGGCTGATGGCGGCCATGGGCTGGCCCGCGATCGCCGGCGACGTGCTCGCCTACGGCACGGTGATCGCCACCGGGAACGCCGTCGTGGAGTGGGTGCCGTGATGGCCTCGCCCGCCGCCCTCGTCCCCGCCATGCCCCACCTCCTGGCCGGCGACCCCGCCGAGAGCTGGGCCGAGCTGGCCGCGGCCACCCGCACCGTCGGCGACCGCCTCCGCGCCGCGGGCGTCGACACCGTCCTGCTGCTCTCGACGCAGTGGTTCACCGTGCTGGGCCACCAGGTGCAGTGCGACGAGCGCCTGCGCGGCCGGCGGACCGACGAGAACTGGTACGCCTACGACTACGGCCACCTCGACCACGACCTCGCGATGGACGTCGAGCTGGCCAACGCCTGGGCCGACGCGATCGACGCCGCGGGCATGCAGGCCCGGCGGACGCGCTACGACGGGTTCCCGGTGGACACGGGCAGCGTCGTCGCGTCGCGCCTCCTGGACCCGCAGGGCCGAGGTCACTGGGCCCAGGTCTCCTGCAACCTCTACGCCGACCCCTCGGCCATGGCCGCGGTCGCCGCCGCCGGCGTCCGGGCGGCGACGGGGCTCGGGCGCCGGCTCGGCGTCGTCGCGGTGAGCGGCCTGTCGTCCGGCCTCACGCCGCGCTGGATCCGCCCGTCCGAGGACCGCGTCGAGCCCGAGCACGACCGGTGGAACCGCAAGGTCCTCGACGCGATCCGCACCGGCGACCGCGAGGCCGTGCTCGGGATGCGCGAGGAGTTCGCGGTGGCGGCGCAGGCCGACAGCCAGTTCCGGGCGTTCGCGTTCCTCGCCGGCAGCGGCGCGGTGGACCGGCCCGGCGAGGTCCTGGCCTACGGGCCGGTGTGGGGCACGGGAGCAGCAGTCGTCTGGTGGGGAGAGAGCTGATGGCACGGGCAGTGGGGTTCATCGAGGCCGAGGGCTTCGTGCCCGTGTTCGACGCGGTCGACGCGATGGTCAAGGCGACCGAGGTGGAGGTCCGCGGGGCCGTCCGGCTCGGCGGCGGCCTGGTCGCGGTGGCGGTCACCGGCGACCTCGCGACGGTCGAGGAGGCCGTCGAGGTCGGCGAGGAGGTCGCGCGCGCGGTGTCCGGGCGCGCGGTGAAGTCGATCGTGTTCGCGAGCCCGTGCACGCCGGTCCAGGCCCTGGCCGGCGACCTGTCGATGGTGGGGAGCTGATCACCGTGGCCGAACGGGGTGCGGGTGCCATCGGGATCCTCGAGACGCGCGGCGTGGTGGCGCTCAGCGCGGGCATCGAGGCGATGATGAAGACCGCCGACGTCGAGACGGTGGCCGTCGAGCGGGTCAGCAGCGGCTACCTCGCCGCCGCCGTGCGGGGTCCGCTCGCCGCGGTCCGGCAGGCGATCAACGCCGGGTCGGCGGCGATCGAGCAGTACGGCGAGCTGCGCGCGGCGCAGGTCTACCCGAAGCCGCACGGGGTGTCGGTCGGCCTGCTCGAGAACGGGAGCTCCGAACGGCTCGCCCGCGCGATCGAGGCGTCCGGCTCGGGGTCGGGGCAGTGATCCTCGGCGAGGTCGTCGGACGCGTGTGGTCCGAGCGCGAGGTCGACGGGCTCGGCGGCGCGCGCATGGTCGTCGTCCGCGACCCGGAGTCGGGGACGAAGCGCGTCGCGGTGGACCTGCTCGACGCCGGCACCGGGACGACGGTGCTCGTCGCCACCGACGAGGCCGCCGCGGCGGTGACGGGACGCAGCTGCGTCGACGCCGCCGTCGTCGCGCTCGTCGCGGGGTGGGACGCGCCGTGACCGGGGACTGGGTGGTCGGGCTCGCCGACCAGGTCGCCGGCGACCCGGACACCGTCGGCGGCAAGGGCGCCGGGCTGCACCGGCTCGTCGACCTCGGGGTCCGGGTGCCGTGCGGGTTCGTCGTCACCACCGACGCCTTCCGGGCGGCACTCACCGACGAGGCGCCGACCGTCGAAGCGCCCTTGCGCGACCTCCCGCCCGACGCCCCGATCGACGTCGTCGAACGCGCGGCGTCCGCGACCCGGGCGCGCCTGCTGCGCGCGGTCGCCGCCGGCCCGGTGCTCGACGCGGTGCGCGCGGCCTACGACGAGCTCGCCGGCGGCATCTCCCGGGTCGCCGTGCGCTCGTCCGCGGTCGGCGAGGACGCGGCCGGCGCCTCGTACGCCGGTGAGCACGACACCTACCTCGAGCTGCGCGGCCGTGACGCCGTCGCCGACGCCGTGTGCCGGTGCTGGGCGAGCCTCTACACGGCGCGGGCCGTGTCGTACCGGGCGCACGCGGGACTCGGCGCGGCCGGGGCGATGGCCGTGGTCGTCCAGGAGATGGTCCCGGCGCGCGCGGCCGGGGTCTTCATGACGCTCAACCCGGCGAACGGGGACCGCTCGACGGTGGTCTGCGAGGCCGTGTGGGGGCTGGGGGAGCCGCTGGTCTCGGGCGCGGTGACCCCGGACCGGTTCGTCATCGACAAGATCAGCGGCGAGGTCGTGCGCCGGGAGATCGCGACGAAGGAGCGCTCGCTGGTGCGCTCCGCCGAGCACCCGGGCACCGTCGAGGTCGACGTCCCGGCCGACCAGCGGGACGCGCCGTGCCTCGACGACGCCGAGCTCGCCGAGCTGCTCGAGCTCGCCCGGCGCGTCGAGCGGTCCGCGGGCGTGCCGCAGGACGGCGAGTTCGCCGTCGCGGAGCCGGGCGGACCCGCGCGCGTCCACCTGCTCCAGACCCGCCCCGAGACCGTCTGGAGCACCCGCGCGCCCCGCGCGGCCGCTCCTTCGGGCTCGGGCTCCGCGCTCTCGGCCGTGCTGGCCACGCTGACCCGGGGTGCCTCCGGCGCCCCACCGCCCGAAGGGACGCCCGACCATGGTGGCTGACCGTTTCCCGAGCCCGTTCGACATCGAGACCCCGGCCGGCGCCGAGGGCTGGGAGTCGATGTACGACTGGTACCACCTGTTCGGCCCCGAGCGGCGCGAGCTGGACGAGGGCCGGTTCTGGTTCGCCGACCGGCTGCACCACCCCGACGTCCTGCACCCGTACGACGAGATCCAGTGCGAGTGCTGGTGGCAGGCCCTCGGCGCCTTCAACACGCGGATCTTCGCGATGCCGCCGGCGTTCGGCGTCGACCAGCGCATCCTCAACGGGCGCCTCTACGTCACCCCCGTCGCCGCGCCGCCCGACGACGTCGCCGCGCGCGCCGAGGAGTTCGGCCGCCGCGCCGGGCACTACTACGAGCGCTGGGACGCGATCTACGCGGAGTGGAAGGAGAAGGTCACCGCGAAGCTCGCCGAGATCCGGGCGATGCGCTTCGACCCGCTGCCCGACCTCGAGCCCGAGAGCACCGTGTTCGACCACGTCGGGCACTCGGCCGGCTTCCGGATGATCCGGGACTTCGACCGGCTCGTGCTGACGATGTACGAGACGTACCAGTACCACTTCGAGCTGCTCAACATCGGCTACGCGGCCTACCTGACGTTCTTCGCGATGTGCCGCCAGGCGTTCCCGGACATCTCCGACCAGTCGATCTCCCGGATGGTCGGGGGGCTGCGCGTCGAGCTCTACCGGCCCGACGACGAGCTCAAGCGCCTCGCCAAGGAGGCCCAGCGCCTCGGGCTGGTCGACCGGCTGTCGGGCACCGAGGACGCGGCGACGCTGTTCGCGTCCCTGCGGGAGGACGCCGCCGGCGCGGAGTGGGTCGCCGACTGGGAGCGCACGGCCGACCCGTGGTTCCTCATCAACACCGACCCCGGCCACCCCGGCGGCTACCACACGTACCCGACCTGGGCCGACCAGCCGGACATCCCGCTGGCGTCGGTGCGCGAGTACCTGCGCCGCCTCACCGACGGCGAGTCGATCGACCGCCCGACCGACGAGGTGCTCGCCGAGCGCGACCGCATCACCGCGGGCTACCGCGAGCTGCTCTCCGACGCCGACCGCGCCACGTTCGACGACACCGTCGGCCTCGCCCGGCAGGTGTTCGCGTTCATCGAGGAGCACGTGCTCTACATCGAGCACTGGATGTGGGCGACGTTCTGGGCCAAGTCCCACGAGCTGTCGCGGGCGCTCGCCGCGATGGGCGAGGTCGACGAGCCCGAGGACATGTTCTTCCTGCGCCGCTACGAGGTCGCCGAGGCGATCTACGACTGCGTCGCGGCGTGGTCGGTCGGGTCGCGCCCGCGCGGCGCCGACCACCTCCGGCCGCTCATCGCCCGCCGGCGCGAGATCTACACGGCGCTGCGGGCCTGGGAGCCGCCGCCCGCGCTCGGCCCGCCGCCCTCGCAGATCGACGAGCCGTTCACCGTGATGCTGTGGGGGATCACGACGTCGTCGGTGTCCGAGTGGCTGCGCGCCGACGGCGACGACGGCACCCTGCGCGGCACCGCGGGGTCGCCGGGCGTCGTCGAGGGCCCGGTCCGCGTCGTCACCCACCCGTCCGAGCTGCCCGACGTCCAGCCCGGCGACGTGCTCGTCTGCCCGGCGACGTCGCCCGCGTGGGCGCCGGTGTTCGCCCGCATCGCCGCCACCGTGTCCGACGTCGGCGGGATCATGAGCCACACGGCGATCGTGTGCCGCGAGTACGGCATGCCAGCGGTCGTCGGCACCGGCAACGCGGTGTCCTCGCTGCGGACCGGCCAGCGCGTCCGGGTGGACGGGAACGCGGGCGTGGTGACGGTGCTGGAACCCGCGTGACGTCCTGCGCCCCGCGCCCGCCGGGACCCGGGGATCCCACTCCGCCCGACCCCGTCCGGGCCGCCCGCCGCCGCGCGCTGCGCCGGACCCGGACCGCCGGCGGCACCCTGCTGCTCGACATGGGTGGGGTCGTGATCCCGACGCTCTTCGAGTCCACGGACGTGCCCGGCTTCCCGGCCGGGCCGACGGGCGTCGACGCCGACTACCGGACGGTCGAGGCCGGCGAGTCCCAGGAGCGCGACTACTGGGCCCGGCTCGCCCGGCGCCGGCCCGACATCGACATCGGCGCGCTGTGGCGGGACTGTTCGTACGTGCGCGGCGAGGTGCTCGGGCTGATCGCGCGGCTCGCCGGACGCGTGCGCGTCGTGGCCTTCACCAACGACATGGCGCACTGGTTCGGCGACGACTGGCCGGCCCGCTTCCCCGCCGTGGCGCGCTTCGACGGCGTGCTGGAGGCGGCGAAGATGGGCGTGCTCAAGCCCGACCCGCAGGCCTTCCGCGCCGCCGCCGACGCGCTGGGCGAGGACCCGGGGCGATGCCTGTTCGTCGACGACCTCGCCGCCAACCTCGACGGGGCCCGCGCGGCGGGGATGAGCGCCGAGCTCTTCGACGTGACCGACCCGGCCGGTTCCGTCGCCCGCGTCGCCCGCGCGCTGGGTCTGCCCGCCGACGAACCCCGGCGGCGGAGGGTGTGGGCACCATGAGCACCCCGGAGGAGAGGGTCGCCGAGCTGGGCCTGGAGCTGCCGGCCCTGCGACGCCCGGCCGGGCACTACCGCGGCTGGACGACGGCCGGGGACGTGCTGCACCTCGCCGGGCAGGGCGCCGACGGGCACACCGGACGCCTCGGCGCCGACCTCGGCGTCGACGACGGCTACGCCGCGGCGCGGGCGTGCGCGCTCAACCTGCTCGCCCAGGCCCGGGACGCCGTCGGCTCGCTCGACCGCGTCGCCCAGGTCCTGGTGCTGCGCGGCTACGTCGCCTGCACCGACGACTTCGTCGACCAGCCCGCGGTGATCGACGGGGCGTCGGACCTGCTGGCGTCGGTGTTCGGCGAGCGCGGCGAGCACGCCCGTACGGCGATCGGCGTCCGGGCGCTGCCGCGGGGCTTCGCCGTCGAGCTGGACGCGATGCTGCGTGTCCGCTGAGCGCCGGTGGTACGGGGACGACCCCTCGCATTTCGTCGAGATCCACCACGGGACCGGCGCCGGCGTCGTCGTCCTGCTGCACGGCGGGTTCTGGCGTGCCCGCGTCGGACTCGACCACATCGCGCCCGTCGCGCGCGATCTCCACGCCCGTGGGCACACCGTCTGGAACGTGGAGTACCGACGGGTCGGGCAAGGGGGGTGGCCGGCCACCCTCCAGGACGTCGAGGCGGCGGTGCGCACGGTGGAGGAGCTGGCCGTGGTGGTCGGCCACTCGGCCGGCGGCCACCTCGCGACCTGGGTCGCGTCCCGGGTCCCCGTCGCCGGCGTCGTCTCCCTCGCCGGGGTGCTGACGCTCGCCGACGCCGCGCGGGACGGCGTCGGCGGCGCCGCGGTGCCCGACCTCCTCGGCGGGATGCCCGACGAGGTGCCCGACCGCTACGCCGAGGCCGACCCGGCCGCCCGGCTCCCGCTCGGCGTCCCGGTGCGGGCCGTCCACGCCCCCGACGACGACCGCGTCCCGATCGCGATCAGCCGGGCTTACGTCGACCGCGCCCGGGCGGCCGGCGACGACGCCCGGTTCGTCGAGGTCGCGGGCGACCACTTCACGCTCGTCGACCCGACCCATCCGACCTGGTCGACGGTGTACGGCTGCATCAGGGAGCTGGCCGTCGACCGTTCTCAGGGAAAGTAGAGGTGCGCGACCTGGTTCTCGACGAGGGTGCCGTCGTCGGGATGGCCGCCGAACACCGTGGAGAGGATGCCGGTCGCGCCCGCGAAACGGCCGGTGCCCTCGAGGCGCCAGATCACCGCGCCGCGCAACGACCCTTCCTGCGGCCCTGGCTCGAGCAGGCCCGTGCCGATGGTGGAGAGCTCGAGGGTCCCCCCGTCGACGGTGATGGTGCCTTCCTCGAGCAGCGACGTCTCGCCGACCATGGTCACCGTCGTCACGTAGCTCGCCGCGCTCGGGACGCCCGCACCGTCGTCGTCGCCGTCGAGGAGCACGACCGTGCCCGGCCCGGACTTCACCTCGAAGGTCGGCGGCTCGCCCGCGGGTGGGGCCGCCTCGGGCCGGAACTGCAGCTGCCAGGTCTGCCTGCGCATCGTGTGTCCCTCTCCTGCCGGGTAGCGGTGGTGGCACCAGCATCGGGAGCGGACCGCCGCTCGGGCAGGGGAACGCCACGTACGTAGCGCGCGGCGGCCACGTAGACAGGCTCGACCACGGGACGGAGACCGGCCGATACTGCGGACGTGGGCGCCATGCGTTCCCCGGTCGTGATCGGCCGGGATACCGAGCGGGAGGTGCTCTCCGCGGCGCTGGCGGAGGCCGCCGACGGCCGCGGGGCCATGGTCGGCGTGGTCGGCCCACCCGGTATCGGGAAGTCCCGCCTGGTCGTCGAGTTCCTGCGGTCCGCGGACGCCGCGGTCGTCTTCGCGGGGCGGTGCACCGAGGGCGCCGCCTCCGCGGCCTCGCTGCGTCCGATGACCGAGGCCCTGGTGAGCGGCCTCCGCGGACGAGCCCTTCCCGATGACGCCGACCTCGAGCCGTTCCTGCCGGCGCTGCGCCGCGTGGCCCCCTTCTGGCCGGCCACGCCCCCACCGGCGGACGGGTCACCGATCGTGCTCGCCGAGGGCATCCACCGGCTCGTGCTCGCGGTCGCCGGCGCCCGAGCCGCAGTCCTCGTGGTGGAAGACCTCCAGTGGGCGGACCCGGACACGCTCGCCGTCGTGGAGTACCTCGCCGACCACGCCGCCGCCTCCCGCCTGTTGTTGCTGGTGACGGCGCGGTCCGGCCCGGGGCGGGCCCTCGCCTTGCTGCGACGCCTGGAGCACCGAGGAGTCCACCGCGAGCTCCTCCTGCCGGCGCTGACCGACGAGGACGTGCGGTCGATGGCGGCCGCCTGCCTCTCCGAACAGCCGGACCCGGAGACCGCGGGGATGTTGCGCGACCGCGCCGACGGGTTCCCGCTCCTGGTCGAGGAGCTTCTAGGAGCGGGGGCGGCGGCCGTGCGCGCCGGCCACGTCCCGGCAACGGTCGCGGAGACGACCGCCGCGAAGATGTCCGGGCTCGACGACCCGGCGCGCGAGGTGTTGCGGGCCGCCGCGGTCCTGGGGGTCGGGTTCGCCGCGTCGCTTCTGCTCGCCGTCGTGGACCACGACCCGCCCGTGGTCCGGCGTGCGCTCGCGGCGGCCGCGGAGGCCGACCTCGTGCAGGTGGGCGCCGGCGGCGCCGTCTTCCGGCACGCCCTGACCCGCGACGCCGTCGCGGCGGTGACGCCGCCGGACGAGAGGGCACGGGTGGCTCGCCGGGCCTGGGAGGCGCTCGCGGACGACCCGGAGGTCGCCGGCGAGGGGTCGCCGCCGGCCGTCGAGTTCGCGGTGCTCGCGGGCGAGCACGCCGCCGCCGCCGAGCTGCTCCGTCGCGGCGCCCGGGCCGACCTCACGCGGGGGTCGCTCGCCACCGCCGAGGTCGCGCTGCGACGCGCGCTGGCGCTCGAGTCCGACCGTTGCGGCCGCCTCGCGTCGGACGACCTGCTGGCCGACGTGCTGATCGCGCAGGGCCGCCCCCTCGAGGCGGCGGCGGTAGCGGCGGTCCCCGCAGGTCGTGCGAACGGGACGGGGACCGCGTCCGCCCGCCTCCGGCTGACCCGGGCCTGGTCGGCGGCCGCGCGGTGGGAGGAGGCCGTCCGGGAGAGCGCCGCCGTGCGCCGGGCGCTCGACGGCCGGCCCGATGCGGCGCTCGGTCGCGAGCTCGACCTCGTGGACGCCGAGATCGCGTTCGGACGTGAGGAGTACGGCCGATCCGAGGAACTGGCGCACGGCGTGCTCCGCGCGGCCGCCGCCGCGGGCGCCGGTGACCTGCAGTGCGCTTCGCTCGAGCTGCTCGGCCAGCTCGTCCGGCGCCGTGACCTGGACTCGGCGCGTGTCCTGTTCGAGCGGTTGCTCGCCGTCGCGAACGAGCACGACCTGCCGATCCGGCGTCTGCACGCACTGCACGAGCTCTCGACGGTGGACCTGCTCTGGAGCCTGGACCCCGCCACGGCCGAGCGCACGGATCGGGAGGCGAGGCGTCAGGGCGCGGTCGGTCTGGCCGCCTTCTCCGCGTTCCACCGCGCCGTGATGCGCTGCTGGCGGGACGAGAACGACGACGCCGATGCCCTGCTCGCCGAGAGCGAGCGCCTCTGCCGCTCGCTGCAGCTTCCCGTCCTCGGGATGGTCCTCGCCGTCCGCGCCCTGCTGGCGGCCCGCCGGGGCGACGACGAGGATCCCCTCTGTGCCGCCGCGCTCGCCGCGACGCCGGGCCCCGATGGTGACGCCCACGTCCGTGCGGCCGTGAGCCACGCCCACGCCACCCGACTGCTCCTCGCCGAAGACCGTCCCGGCGCCCTCGCGGTGCTCGATCCGAGCGTGGAGATCTACCGCCGTGGACTCGACACCACCTCCGGGCCACCGCTGGCGCTCTGGATTCTCCTCGCGGTCGTCGAGCGAGGCGACGACGCCCTCGACGAGATCGCGGATCTGCCCGGGATCCGCCTCGCCCGCTGGACCGCCGGCCACGTCGGCTACGCGGAGGCGGTGTCGTCGGGCCGGCGTGGCCGTGCCGCCGAGGCCGCGGCGCGGTTCTCCGTCGCGGACCTCACGATGACCCGGCCCGTGCCGATGCCCCATTTCCGCCACGTCGCGCGTCGGCACGTGGCCGAGGCCGCCATCGCGGACGGCTGGGGGGATCCGGGTCGCTGGCTGCGCGAGGACGAGGCGTACTTCCGTTCGCGGGGCCACGATCTCGTCGCGGGTGCCTGTCGTGGGCTCCTGCGACGCCTCGGCGAGCCCGTACCCCGGCAGACCCCCGGGCCCGCGGTGCCACACGCTCTGGCCGGGCGCGCCGTCACCGGCCGCGAGATGGAGGTGCTGAACCTGCTCGTCGAGGGCCTGCCGAACCGCGTGATCGCGCGTCGCCTGGTCCTGTCCGTCCGCACGGTGGAGAAGCACGTCGAGCGTCTGCTGGCGAAGCTCGAGGCCTCGTCCCGCACCGAGCTCGTCGCCCGGGGCGCCCGCGGGTCGTGGTGACCACGGTCAGACGACGTTGGGGTAGCGGTAGGGCTGGGTCCCCCCCGCGTCCACGACCTGGGTCGTGCCGGTGACGTAGCGCGCCTCGTCGGAGGCCAGCCAGAGGATGGCGTTCGAGATGTCGACCGGGTCCAGCCAGGGGATCGGGATCGCGTTGACGTTCTTGTACGCCTCGGTGGCCTGCTCCTTCGTCGCGCCCTCGACGCCGGTGAACAGGTCGTAGATCGCCTGGTTCTGCACCATGTCGGTGTTGACCACCGTCGGGTGCACGGAGTTGCACCGGATGCCGTGCTGGGCGAGCTCCACGGCGAGCACGCGCATCAGACCGGTGACGCCGTGCTTGGCGGCCGTGTAGTGCGCCAGGTTGCCGTAGGCGACGATGCCGGCCGTCGAGCTGGTCAGCACGATCGACCCGCCGTTGCCGGCCGCGAGCATCGCGGGGATCGCCGCCTTGCAGGTCTTCCAGACCCCGGTCAGGTTGACGTCGATCATCTCCTGCCACACGTCCTCGGAGAGCTCCCACGCGGGCGCGAACGAGGCGATGCCGGCGTTGGCCGAGACGATGTCCAGGCGGCCGAACTCGCTGACCCCGTCGGCGACGGCGGACTCGAGGGCGCCGAGATCGCGGACGTCGGCCACCCGGGCGAGGACGCGGCGGTCCAGTTCTTCGATCTGCCGGACGGTCTCGTCGAGGTCATCCCGGCGGGCCTGGGGGTAGGGCGTCGTCTTCGCGTCCTCGCACGAGTCGACGGCGATGATCTCCGCGCCCTCCTGGGCCAGCCGGAGCGCGTGGCTGCGTCCCTGGCCCCGCGCCGCCCCGGTGATCAGTGCGACCTTGCCCTCGACCCGACCCATGACGTCCTCCGTCTCCGCCGGGCGCCGTCGCCCGGCCCTCCTTCACCGTGGAGCTGGTCGTTAGCGCAGGTCAATCGAACGATCGGACGTGCCGATTCGTCCCTACCGACCGGACGTTTGGCAGCGCCGGGAAGGGGCTGGTAGTCATGGTCCGACCGACCGGCGCCGGAGGGGTACGAGAGATGACACGAGCCGACCCCGCTGCCCGGCGCGACGCGATCACCAGCGAGCTGGTCGGTCGCCGCCGGGAGCTCGACCTCGTCCTGGCCGCGGTCACCGCCGGCCGGGACATCCTGCTGGAGGGTCCGCCGGGGACCGGGAAGTCGACCATGCTCCGCGCGATCACGCGGAACTGGGGCATCCCGTTCGTGCTGGTCGAGGGCAACGCCGAGCTGACGCCCGCCCGGCTCGTCGGCCACCACAATCCGGCACGGGTCCTGCGGGAGGACTACTCCGAGGACAACTTCGTGGCCGGGCCGCTGGTCGAGGCGATGCGCTCGGGCGGGTTCCTCTACATCGAGGAGCTCAACCGGGCTCCCGAGGACACGCTCAACGTGCTGCTCGCCGCGATGGCCGAGCGGGAGGTCGCCGTGCCCCGGGTCGGCACCATCCCGGCGGAGGCCACGTTCCGGGTGCTCGCGTCGATGAACCCGTTCGACAACGTCGGCACGGCACGGATCTCGGACTCCGTCTACGACCGGTGGTGCCGCCTCGCCGTCGGGTACCAGGACGCCGCCGAGGAGACCGACATCGTCGCCGTCCGCACCGGTTCCACCGACGGGACGCTGATCGGCGACGCCGTCGCCATCACCCGCGCCACCCGCCACCACCCGGAGCTGCGCCGGGGATCCAGCGTGCGCGGGGCCATCGACACGGTGGCGATCGCGACCGAGCTGGCGGCCCTCGGGAGCTACGAGGAGCGGACGCGCCTGGTGCTCGACGCGGCCCTGCTCGCGCTGACCGCCCGGGTCGGCGTCGACGAGGCCTCCGACGCGAGCCCCGAAGAGGTGATCACCGAGATCTGGGAGAACCATTTTTTCTCCTCCCCCGGCGGGCGGCGCCGGGTCCGCACCGCCTGAGCGTCGACAACGCCGTCGCGATCCCGAGCGCCGAGGGGCGCGAGCGCCGGACGCTCGACCCGCTGCGGCGCCGGCCCAAGCAGCTCGCCGAGGCGCCGGCGCTGTTCCGCGAGGGCTCCGACCCCCTCGTCGTCGACCTCGGCGGCACCCGGGCCGGGGACGGCGCCGACACCCGGCCGGCCGGGGGGCAGGGGGTCCTGCTCACGGGCCAGACCGCGCGCATGGCCGACCTGGACGAGCTGCTCGAGGACCGGACCGCGGACCCCGAGGTCGCCGCGATGGCGCAGCGGATCGCGCGGCGGCTGGCCGTGCGCCGGCGCCCGCGGGAGGCGCGCGCGGAGCGCGGTGCGGGACGGCTGCTCTCGGTGCCCTACCGCTACCGCAGCGACGACATCGACCTCGACCGCACCATCGAGGTGCTCGCCGAGCGGCCGGTGCCCGAGGACACCGACATCGTCGTCCGCGAGCGGATGCGGGCGCGACGGGCGGTCGTGCTGGTGGTGGACGTGTCCGGGTCGATGCGGGGCGAGAAGGTCAAGATCGCCGCGGCCACCGTGGCCGCCCTGTCGGCGGATCTCGTGCACGACGTGCACGGGCTGGTGGCGTTCTGGTCCGACGCGGCGCTCCTCGCGTCGACGGCGAAGCCGGTCCCGCCCGCACGTCTGCTCGACCAGCTGGTGCGCATCCCCGCCCGGGGGCTGACCAACGTCGGGTTCGGCCTCTCCGTCGCCCGGGCCGAGCTCGCCCGCTCGACCGCGCGCCGGCGGACGGCGATGCTGCTGACCGACGCGGTGCACAACGCGGGCCCCGACCCGCGCGAGATCGCGCGCCGGTTCGACGAGCTGCACGTGCTGTGCGAGACCGACGGCGAGCACGACGCCCCGCTCGCCCGGGACATGGCCCGCCTCGGGCACGGCCGGTTCGCCCCGATCGCGACCCACCGCGACGTCGCCCCGGCGCTGAACCGCCTGCTCGCGGGCTGAGGCCGTGACGCACGCCCCGTGACCGTCGCGGGACGCTGCGTTCCTGGTGAGGCCCCGCGCTGACCTGCGACGATGTGGTCATGGCGGCCGGGCTGCTCGAGCGCACCGAGGAGCTCGGGACCCTCGGTGCCGCGCTCGCGTCGGCGGCGTCCGGGCACGGCAGCGTGGTGCTCGTCGCGGGCGAGGCGGGGATCGGGAAGAGCACCCTCATCCGGTCGTTCACCGCCGGGCTCGGGGCCGGCACGCGGGTCCTGGCCGGCGCCTGCGACGACCTGATCACCCCGCGCACGCTCGGCGCGATCCGCGAGGCGTTCGCCGGGCGGTCACCGCGTCTCGAGGAGCTCCTCGCCGCGGGGGCCCGCGACGACCTGTTGGCCGGCGTCCTCGCCGAGCTCACCGATCCCGCCCGCCCGACCGTGCTGGTCGTCGAGGACGTCCACTGGGCGGACGACGCGACGCTGGACGTCCTGCGGTACGTGTGCCGGCGGGTCGAGGACACCGCGGCGGTGGTGGTCGTGTCGTACCGCGACGACGAGGTCGGGCGCGACCACCCGGCCCGGCGGCTGCTCGGCGGGCTCACCGGTGTCCCGGTGCACCGGCTCCCGGTGCCGCGCCTGTCGCCCGCCGCGGTGGCGGCCCTGGCCGGCGGGACCCGGCTGGCGTCGGCCGAGCTGTACCGGCTCACGGGCGGCAACCCCTTCTACGTCACCGAGGTGGTCGCCGACGGCGACGGCGCCGTGCCCGTCACGGTCGCCGACGCCGTGCTCGCGCGGGTCCACCGGCTCCCACCGGCGACCCGGAACGTCCTCGAACGTCTCGCGGTCATCCCGTCGCAGGTGGAGCTCCCGCTGGCCCGGACCCTGCTCGGCGACCTGGCGGCGCTGGCCGAGGCCGAGCGCCGGGGGGTGCTGCAGGTCCGGCCGGACGCCGTCGCGTTCCGGCACGAGCTGGCGCGGCGCGCGGTCGAGGACGCGGTGCCGCTCAGCGAGCGGATGCGGACCCACGCGGAGGTGCTGGCGATCCTGACCGCGCGCGAGGACATCGACCTGCCCCGCGCCCTGCACCACGCCGTCGAGGCCGCCGACGACGCGGCGGTCGTGGAGCTCGCACCCCGCGCGGCGGCGCAGGCGGCCCGCGCGGGCAGCTACACCCAGGAGATCGGCTGCCTGCGCCTGCTGCTGGAGCGGGAGCACCTCGTGGCGCCCGCCGACGCCGCCGCCGTCCGCCAGCAGCTGTCGTCGTCGCTCTGGGTGGTCGACGAGCTCGCCGAGTCCCTCGAGCACGGGCTCGCGGCGGTCCGCATGCGCGAGCGGCTCGGCGACGTCGCGGCGGTCGGGGAGGCGCTGCTCGTCCTCCCGCCCACCCAGATGGGGCTCGGGCGCACCCAGGACACGCTCGCCGGCGTCGCGCGAGCGATCGAGCTGCTCGGTGCGGTCCCGGAGACGCCGGCGCGAACCCTCGCGCACGTCCACCACTCGCTCACCCTGGGGATCATCGGCGACGCGCGGATGCTGGACGCGGCCCGCGAGGCGGCCGCGTCGGCCGAGCGGACCGGCGTCCCGGAGTTCGTCGCGCTGAGCACGATGTGCCTCGGCCGGGCCCGGCTCCTGCTCGGGGAGCCCGACGCGGGGCTGGAGCTGATGCGCGCGGGGCTGGCCGGCACGCGGGCGGCGAACGCCCACCTGTTCACGATGCTCTGCTACGGGTTCACGGTCGTCGACCTGTTCGACCTCGGGCGCTACGAGGAGTGCCGGCGTTGCGTCGACGAGGCCATGGTCTACGGCAACGAGTGCGAGATGTGGTTCCTCGTCGAGCACCTGCAGGTCTACCGCCACCGGTTGCAGGCGCTGCACGGCGAGTGGGACGCGGCGATCGACGGGCTCCGCGAGATCGTCGGGCCGCGCGGCGACCCCGAGCGGGCGTCGGCCCGCTACGCCCTCGGGGCGCTGGCCGCGCTGCTCGCCCGCCGGGAGTCCGACGACGCGGGCGCCGTCCGGACCCGGGCGCTGGACTACGCCCGCCGCGCGGACTGCTACCACGACTGGATGACCGCGCTCCCGGCCGAGATCGAGGCGGCGTGGCTGGCCGACGACCCGGCGGCGGCGCAGGACGCCGTGGACCGGCTCGACGAGCTCACCGCGCGGGCGGGCCGGGAGACCGAGCGCGGGGAGCTGTACCGGTGGAAGCGCCGGCTCGGGCTGTCCGCGGACGTACCGCCGGGCTGCCCCGAGCGGTGGGCCGCCGGCATCCGCGGCGACTGGCGCGCGGCGGCCGCGGCGTGGGGTGCAGAGGACGCCCCGTACCCGCGGGCGCTGGAGCTGCTCGACTCCGGGGAGGCCGAGCCGACGCTGGAGGCGCTGCAGGTCCTCGACGACCTCGGCGCGAAGCCCGCCGTCCAGATCGCCCGGCGGCGGCTGCGCGATCTCGGCGTCACCCAGATCCCGCACGGACCGCGCCGGACCACCCGGGAGAACCCCGCCGGCCTCACGGCCCGGCAGATCGACGTCCTGCGCCTGCTCGCCGGGGGACTCACGAACGCCGAGATCGCCGCGCGGCTGGTGATCACGGAGAAGACGACCGACCACCACGTGTCCGCGATCCTGACCAAGCTCGGCGTCCCCCACCGGCGGGCGGCCGCCGCCGCGGCGCGCGACCTCGGCATCGCGCCCGACCGGCGCCGCGTGCCGTAGAGGAGCCGACGCCGCGGGGTCAGGCGTGCGGGTAGCCGCGGTCGGCGTAGTCGAAGCCGCCCAGCTCGAGGCGCGTGTAGCCGGTGGCCTGGGGCGAGGCGTAGTAGGCGCGGATCTCGGTGATGCGCCCGTCGTCGTCGAACTCGTACCACTCCGCGCCGCGCAGGATCACGCCCAGCGAGCCCTTGTGGTGGGTCCACTCGCAGACGGCCTGGCGGCGGGGCTCGTCGACGACGATGGCGTCGACGGTCCACGACGACCCGCGCTCGCGCACCGCGGTCGCCCAGCGCTGCCCGATCACCCGCGCGCCGACCCACGGCCCGTCGTACATGTCCGGCGGGAAGTAGTGCCGGGCGTTGCCCGCGAGGTGGGCGGCGACCAGATCGGCGTCGCCGGCCGTGCAGGCGTCCATGTAGCCCCGGACGGTGGTCTCCAGCTCGGCGGCGGTGGTGCCGCCGACGAAGCCCGCTGCTGCGCTCAACGCGTCTCCTCGAGGATGTGGATTTTCTGACGACGAACGCCAGCGTGGCCGCCAGGCTTGCACGAGGATGCCCGCCGTGGGTGCGAGCGGACGAGTGCGTCAGGACGAGGTCTACCGGGGCGGGATCACGGGGCGGCGACCGGCGGTGCCGACCGCGTTCCCCGCGCTGGAACGGCGCGCGCGGCGGGCCATGACCCGGAGGGCCTGGGCCTACGTCGCGGGTGGGGCCGGCAGCGAGGAGACCGTCGCCGCCAACCGGGCGGCGTTCGCGCGCCACCGGATCGTGCCCCGCATGCTGCGCGGGGTGGGGGAGCGGGACACCTCGGTGGAGCTCTTCGGGCGACGCCTCGAGCACCCGCTGCTGCTCGCCCCGATCGGCGCGCTGGACCTGGTCTCGCGCCAGGCCGACCTCGCCGTGGCGCACGGGGCCGCGCAGGCGGGCGTCCCGATGATCGTGTCGAACCAGGCGGGCTTCCCGTCCGAGGAGATCGCTCCGTACGCGACGGCCGGCTGGTGGTCGCAGCTCTACTGGTCGACCTCCGACGACCTCGTCGACTCCTTCCTCGCGCGCGCCGAGGCGGCCGGGGCGGGCGCGGTCGTCGTCACCCTCGACACCACCGTGCTCGGCTGGCGCCCGCGCGACCTCGACCTCGGCCACCTGCCGTTCGCCCGCGGCCTGGGCATCGCGCAGTACACCTCGGACCCGGTGTTCGCCCGGCTCACGCGGGAGACGGCCGACGGGCCCGCACGGGCGACCCCGACGCCGACCCCCGCGGCCGTCCGGACGCTGCTGGAGATCAGCCGGAACCACCCCGGGCGGTTCGCCGACAACCTGCGCTCGCCACTGCCCCGTGCCGCGGTGGAGACGTTCCTGCGGGTCTACTCCCGCCCCACGCTGGACTGGGACGACATCGCCACCCTGCGCACCCGTACCCGCCTGCCGGTGGTGCTCAAGGGCGTCCTGCACCCCGACGACGCGCGACGCGCCCTCGACGTCGGGGTCGACGGGGTGCTGGTCAGCAACCACGGGGGGCGGCAGGTCGACGGGTCGGTGGCGACCCTCGACGCGCTGCCCGGCGTCGTCGAGGCCGTCGACGGGCGGGCGCCGGTGCTGCTCGACTCGGGGGTGCGCAGCGGCGCGGACGTCGCCCGCGCGCTCGCCCTCGGCGCCACCGCGGTCTGCCTGGGCCGCCCGTTCGCCTACGGGCTCGCGATCGCCGGCGCGGCCGGGGTGGCGCAGGTCGTGCGGGACGTGCTCGCCGAGCTCGACCTGACCCTCGCCCTCGCCGGCGCGCAGCGCCCCGCCGATCTCGAGCTCGCGCCGTTCGGCACCACGGAACCGGCCGCGCGGCCGCGGGGCTGATCACGACAGGGTGGGCGCATGAGTCGTGTGTTGCTGATCCGCCACGGCGAGACCCACGGGTACTACGACGACGTGGGGCTCACCGCGCTCGGCGAGGAACAGGTGCGTGCCAAGGCCAAGGAGCTCGCCGCGACGCTGCCGCCGGGGACCCGGATCGTGATGCCGCACGCGCCGACCGCCCGCGGCACGGCGACCGCGCAGCTCCTGCGCGAGGTGCTGCTCGCCGAGCTCCGGCCGGAGGACGACGTCGCCGTCGGCGAGCTGGTGCCCGACGCGCGCTTCGACAGCCTGCAGTTCCTGTACGACGGAGAGGCGCGCGAGTCCTCCGGCGTCGCCCGGCACCGGCGTGCCCTCGACGGCGACCCGCCGGACTGGGCGCGGGCCTTCGACCGCTTCGACACCGACTTCGGCGCGGGCTCCAAGCTCGGCGGGCCGATCGACCGGTGGATGGTCGCGACCGACCTGCACTTCGAGCCGCCCCAGGTGATCGCCTACCGCGCCTGGGCCGGCATCCGGGCGCAGCCGGCGGACGCGGTCGCGCTGGCCAGCTCGCACTCGGCGCTGCTGCGGGCGTTCGCGAGCGCGGCGACCGGCCACGACGTCGGCGAGCCGCACAACCTCGAGCACGTCGACGTCGAGCTCGCGGGCGGGCGGGCGACCGTGACGTTCCGCGGGGAACGGGCCGACGTCGCGGTCCCGACCGAGCTCCCGCCGTGGCTGGACCCGTCCTACCTCGACGCGGGGGAGCGGGCCGCCCACCGGTGGTGAGGCGCGGCGGGGTCGCCCCCCTCAGTCGCCGGGTCGCCGGTAGGTACCGCGTGCCGTGCCGGCCGCGGTCAGCACGTCCGGGAGGTCGCCGGCCGCCAGGAGCTGCGCGGTCCGCACGGACGAGAACGAGCCGCTGCTGGTGACGGCGAGCGAGAGCGCGGCGGCGGCCGACGCGTCCGGCACCTCGAACAGCACCATGCCGTCGTCCTCGCCGAGCATGTACCAGAGCGCGTCCAGGGTGCCGCCCACTCCCTCGACGGCCTCGCGGACGGCGGCGGTGCGGTCGGCGGGCTTCGTGAGCAGCGCCGCCCACGTCTCCGGGGTGTACGAGAAGAACAGGGCGAACTGGGGCATGGCTCCTCCGCTCGGTCGCGGGCACCGCGTCCGGGGAGTGTCGCGCCGGCCGCGGCGTCACGTCAGTAGGTGACCCGGGGCCCTAGGTGCGCCCGTCCTGCGTCCCGCGGTGCAGCGTCCGCTCCGCTGACCTGCGGGCCGGGGCGACGCCGAGACGTCACGTTTGGGCGCCCCCGCCCGCGCCGATGCTCCTGGGTCCTGCCGCCGCGATCCGGGAGCGTCCGCCATGTCCCTCGCCGACACCCTCGCCCGCTGGCGTGCGCGCCTGACCGGCGAGCGCGGTCCCGTCGGCCCGTCGCCCGCGTCCGACCCCTCCGAGTCCGACGCCGGCCACGACCCGCGCACCGCGGCGTCGCGCGTGTCCGGGGGTGCGCACGCCGAGCACCACGGTGACCAGGGCGCGGTGACCGGGACCGGTGACACCGACACGTTCGTCGGCCGCGCCGCGGGCCGCGACCTCGGCTACGCGGGGGAGACGGGCGCCGAGGCGCGCCGCGAAGCCCAGCGGGAGCGCACGCAGGAGCCCGGGCGGTGAGCCCGGACGCCGTGCGCGCCGACCACCGCGTCGTGTGGGTGCACCGCGTGGGCGCGGTCGTCGTCGCCGTCGTCATCGCGGTGTTCGGCGTCCTCGGGTTCGCCGGCGGGCTCGGGTTCTTCGACACCGAGGGGGCGCCGGTCCTCGGCCTGTCCACCAACGGCGCGCTGTCGACGATCTCCCTGGTGACCGCGATCGTCCTGGTGGTCGCCGCGATCCGGGGCGGCCGGGCGTCGTCGACGGTGATGATCGTGGTCGGGGTGCTGTTCCTCGTCTCGGCGTTCGTCAACCTCTGGCTGATCGGGACGAGCGCCAACGTGCTCGCGTTCCGGCTGCCCAACGTCTTCTTCTCGATCGGCGCCGGCTGCGTCCTGCTGTTCACCGGCGCCTACGGGCGCGTCTCGGCCGGGCTGCCCGCGGACAACCCGTACGCGCAGGCGGGGGACGCGGACACCGTCGGGCCGGGCGTGCCCGAGGACGCCGACCGCCAGCCGCGCCCGGCCTCCCCGGCCGAGGCCGCGGCGGACGAGGCGATGGCCGAGGCCGAGCGGGCGGTCGCCCAGGGCGGCGCCGACCAGGAGCTCCGCGACCGCCTGGCCGCGGCCGACGAGGCCCGCACCCACGAGGAGCGGCGGGCGATCTGGATGCGCGGCGAGGGCACCAGCGCCTGAGACGGACGGCTCCGCCCTGTCCGGTCGGGCAGGGCCGGGTGGCCCGCTCCGCGCTGGTCCCACGGGCTCACGACTGATAGACGTGGACGCATGAGCGTGAGCACGGCCACCCCGCACACCTCCGACGCCGGCACCGGGCCGTCTGCGGTCCGCGTCGAGGTCGACGGCCCCACCGCGGTCCTGACGCTCGACAACCCGAAGCGCCGCAACGCGCTGTCCGTGGCGACGATGACCGAGCTGACCGCTGCGCTGCGCGAGGTCTCGGCGCGCGAGGGCGTCCGGGCCATCGTCCTGCGCGCCGAGGGCCCGGCCTTCTCCGCGGGACACGACCTCTCCGAGATGGTCGACCGGACGCTCGACGAGGAGCGCGAGGTCTTCGCCGTCTGCACCGACCTCATGTCGGCGCTGCACGCGGTGCCCCAGCCGGTGATCGCCGCCGTCCAGGGCGTGGCGGTCGCGGCCGGCTGCCAGCTCGTGGCCGCCTGCGACCTCGCGGTCGCCGCCGACGTCGCGGTCTTCGGGACGCCGGGCGTGAAGATCGGCCTGTTCTGTTCCACCCCGATGGTCGCGGTCACGCGCGCGATCGGCCGCAAGCGCGCCATGCAGCTGCTGCTCACCGGCGAGACGATCGACGCGGTCACGGCCGCCGACTGGGGCCTGGTCAACCAGGTCGTCGCGCCGGACCAGCTCGACACCAGCGTCCGCGCGCTCGCCGCCAAGGTCGCCGACGCCAGCGCGGTCACGCTGCGCATCGGCAAGGAGGCCTTCTACCGGCAGGTCGACCTGCCGGAGGACGCGGCCTACGAGGAGATGCGGGAGACGATGGCGACCAACGCCATGACCTGCGACGCGCAGGAGGGCATGTCCGCCTTCCTCGCCAAGCGCCCCCCGAACTGGCAGCACCGCTAGCCGGACCCGAGCACACCCGAGCACACCCGAGCACGAGGCAAAGGAGCCCGCCACCATGGCCTTCCCCGGCCTGCAGCACGTCGCGATCACCGTCTCGGACCTGCAGCGCAGCACCGAGTGGTACAGCCGCCTGTTCGGCGCCGAGCCGGTGCTCGACGAGGACGAGGAGGGCGGCGAGTTCCACCACACCGTCTACGCGCTCGACGGCGGCCAGCTCTTCGGCCTGCACACCCACCAGGGTCGCGAGTCGAAGGACCGCTTCCAGGAGACCCGCACGGGCCTCGACCACGTCGGCTTCGCCCTCTCCGGCACCGCGGAGCTCGAGAAGTGGCGCGACCGCCTCGACGAGCTCGGCATCCAGCACGGCGACATCAAGAAGGCGCACTACGGCTCGGGCGTCTCGTTCCGCGACCCCGACGGCATCGCCCTCGAGTTCTTCATCGCGCCCGGCACCTGAGCCGCGCCGGCCTGGTGCAGCGAACGTGCTGTTCGCTGCTTCTATGCGCCGAAAGTCCCCGTTGATCATTTGACGGGCCACACGCCCCGGACGACACGAACGCGCCGTTCGCTGCTTCTGGCGCAGCGAACGGCGCGTTCGTTCCGTCTCGGGGTGGGAGGGGGTCAGGCGGCGGCGATCTCCGCGCGGCGGACGCGGGCCGAGGCACGCTGGATCAGCCGGACGCCGACCACGATCATCGGGGCCGTCGAGACGAACATGCCGACGAGGACGCCGTAGGTGCCCGGCACGAAGAAGCCGGCGAACCCGATCACGGAGACCGCCAGCAGCCACCAGCTGACGACGCCGGCGCGGGCGAGGGCGGCGACGACGAGCGGGATGCCGACGAAGCCCACGAAGCGCCCGCTGATCATCCACGTCGACACCCAGGGGTCGGCCCACACACCCTCGGTCAGCGCGGTGGCGGCCTCGAGCGGCATCGCGCGGGCGGCGGCGCCGGTGAACCAGTCGGAGAGCAGCAGGCCGGAGAGCTGGATCGCGGAGAACGACGTCAGGATCGCGGCCAGCGGCACGACGACCCGGCCGCGCGGGCCCCGCACCAGCCCGATGATCGCGAGCACGCCCAGCGCGAACGCCACCCACGAGTAGTGCAGCAGCCCCGCCGAGAGGGCCGTGAGCCCGGGATCGGCCCCCAGGCTCGCGACGTAGTCCGCCGGGGCGTCCGAGGCCTGGGGCGGCGACGTGGCGACGCCGGCGGTGAACAGGACCGGGAACGCGATCAGGGCGAGGCCCGCGGCCAGGCGGACCGGGGAGGTGCCGGTCGCGGGGGAGGCGGCGGGGGAGGCGGCGGGGGTGGCGATCGCGGCGGTGGGGGCGGACGTCGTGGTCATGGTGGCTCCTCGTGATCCTGGTTGCGCTGTTCGAGCGATGAGCAGAACGGTAGGGAGCGGCTTACGCTCACACATCGTGTTCACGGCTCGATCACCTCGTCCCGAGGGCCACCCCGGGTCGTCCCGCAGGAGGACCCCGCGCGCGTCGCCGCCGCCTACGCTCCGCGCGATGGGTCCCGTGCCGTCCCGTCTCGTCGCCGGTCTCCTCGCGGCCGCGCTCGTGCTGGCCGCGAGCCTCGTCGAGGCCCTCACGTACCGCGGGGCGCCGCCGGAGTCGTTCGTGGTGCCGGTCGTCCTGCTCGTGGTCGGTGCCGCGCTCGCGCCGCTGCTGCCCGCGGTCGGGCTCGTGGTGGCGGTGATCGCCTACCCGGTGCAGCTGCTGCTCGACCCGGACAGCCCCGGCGTCGGCGGGACGACGCTGATCGTGATGATGGTGTTCGTCGGGCTCGCCGCGCGGCGGTTGCGGCCGCGCTGGAGCGCACCGGGCGCCGCCCTGACCGCGCTGAGCGGCTCGGGCGCCCTCGTCGCGACGGGCGAGGAGGTCTTCGAGTTCGTGTTCTTCGCCGTGACGATGGGCGGGGCCTGGCTCGTCGGCTGGCTCCTGCGCCGCGAGGCCCGTCGCAGCGCCGAGCTGCGCGAGCTCGCGGCCGCCCTGGCCGCCGAGCGCGAGCGCTCCGGGCGCCTGGCCGTCGTCGAGGAGCGCGCCCGCATCTCTCGCGAGCTCCACGACGCCGTCGCGCACACGGTCAGCGTCATGACCCTGCAGGTCGGCGTGCTGCGCCGGCGGCTGCAGGACAGCCCCGAGGGGGAGGCGCTGCGCGCGGTGGAGGAGCTCGGACGGCGCTCGGTCGACGAGCTGCGTCGGGTCGTCGGCGCGCTGCGACCCGACGCCGGCGAGCCCGATCCGCGCGACCCGCCGCCCTCGCTCTCCCGGCTCGCCGGACTGGTCGACGAGCTCGGCCGCGTCGGCCTCGCGGTCACCGTGCGCGAGGACGGCCCGCCGGCGGTGCTCACGCCGGCGATGGACACCTCGGCGTACCGGATCGTCGCCGAGGCCCTGACCAACGTGCTGCGCCACGCGGACACCGCCGAGGCCGAGGTCGTGCTCACCCGTGACCGGGAGGCGCTGACGATCACCGTGCTGGACCGGGGACGGGCGCCGGCGGACACGACGGATCCCCACGGCGGGCACGGCCTGCTGCACATGCGCGAGCGCGCTGCCCTCTTCGGCGGGACGCTCACGGCCGGTCCGCGCGACGGCGGCGGCTACCGCGTGGAGGCGGTGCTCCCGCTCGCCCCGGCCACCGCGACGACACCCGCGGAGATCGCGTGACCGACCCGACCACCCCCATCCGCGTCGTCCTCGCCGACGACGAGACGCTCGTGCGCGCCGGCCTGCGGATGCTGCTCGAGGGCGAGCCCGACGTCGTGGTCGCGGGGGAGGCGGCCGACGGGCGCGCCGCGGTGCGGACCGCCCTCGACGTCCGGGCCGACGTCGTGCTCATGGACGTGCGGATGCCCGGGCTGGACGGGATCGGGGCGGCGCACGCCCTGGCCGAGGCCGGGTCGCCGGCTCGGGTGTTGGTGCTGACCACGTTCGACGAGGACGAGACCCTCGAGGCCGCGATGCGCGCCGGGGTGGCCGGGTTCCTGCTCAAGACCGCGCCGCCCGAGGACATGCTCGACGCCTTGCGCCGGGTCGCCGCCGGCCAGGGTGCGCTGGACCCCGCGGTGGTGCCGCGGGTCGTCGCCGCCGTCGCCCGCAGCCGGCCCCGGCCGTCGCCGCCGCCCGCGCTCGGCACCCTGACGGCCCGTGAGGCCGAGGTGCTCGCCGAGGTCGCCCGCGGGCTGTCGAACGCCGAGGTCGCCGCCCGGCTGCACCTGGGGGAGACCACGGTGAAGACCCACCTCGGCCGGGTGCTCGACAAGCTCGGCCTGCCCGACCGACCCCGGGTCATCGCGTGGGCGTGGCGTCACGGTGTGGTGGGCGCCGACGACGGACCGTGAGAGTCCTAATTCCGAACTTTCCGAGGCGGTAGTCGTATCCGGTGGTAGGGTCGACGTATGGCTGCACGACGGGACTACTTCGACGGTTGCGGCGCCGCCCACGCGCTCGACCTCGTCGGGGAGCGGTGGGCGCTGCTGGTGGTGCGCGAGCTGATGCTCGGGCCCAAGCGCTTCACCGACCTGCGGGCGGGGCTCCCGCACGCGAGCCCGAACGTGCTCTCGCAGCGGCTGCGCGAGCTCGAGGACGCCGGCGTCCTGCAGCGGCGGCGGCTGCCCCCGCCGGCGGCGTCGGCGGTCTACGAGCTCACCGAGTGGGGCCTGGAGCTCGAGCCGGTGCTGCAGACGCTGGGCCGGTGGGCCGCGCGGGCGCTCCCGCCCTCGGACAGCATCAAGGTCGACTCGTTCATCCTGTCGCTGCGCACCCTGTTCGTGCCCGAGCGCGCGGCCGACGTCGACGTGACGCTGCAGCTCGTGCTCGACGGGCAGCCGTTCCGCGTGCGCCTCGCCCACGGCGAGCTGGACATCGAGCGCGGCGAGACCCGCGACGCCGACGTCACCCTGCGGTGCTCGCCCACCACGCTCGCGCAGGTCGTGCACATGGGGCTGCCGGCGGCCGACGCCCAGGCGGACGGCTCCCTGGAGCTCACCGGCGACGTCGCCGCGCTGAACCACCTGGTCGACAGCGTGCAGATGCCGGCGCCGCTGCCCGCCTGAGCCGCGCGGTCCCGGTCGGCGCCTGTCAGCGCCGGGCGAGCCCGTCGATCATCAGGCCGAGTGTGAAGTCGAAGCGGTCGTGGCCCTCGCCCGCGGTCAGCTCGGCGGCGTGCCGGACGGTCTGGGGGAACCGGTCGGCCGGCAGCGAGGTCAGCCGCCGCTGCAGCTCCGCGCGGTCGACCACCCAGACGGCGTCGTCGCCGCTCGCCCGCTGCCGCACCAGCGCGGCCTCGAGGCAGTAGCCGGCGACGTAGAGCAGCAGGGCGTCGATGGCCCATGCGGCGTCCTGCGGCGGGACGCCGCCCGCGAGCAGGATCGCGAGCATGCCCTCGCTCACGCGCGCGGTCTCGAGGTCGGTCGGTGCCATGGCGAGCGCGGCGCGCGAGACGCCCGGGTAGGCCAGGAAGCGGTCGCGCAGCTGGACGCACACGCCCCGGATCTGGTCCCGCCACGTCGCCGGGTCGGGTTCGGGCAGCACCAGCTCGGCGGAGAGCCGCCCGATGAGCAGCTCGTCGAGGTCGGCCTTGTTCACCACGTGGGCGTAGAGCGAGGCCGGCCCCGTGTCGAGCGCGGTCGCGAGCCGGCGCATGGTGAGGGCCTCGTAGCCCTCGGCGGCGATGACGCCCAGAGCGGTGTCCACGACCTGCTCGACGGTGATCGGGGCCGTCCGGCGCCGCGGCCGGCCGTCGGCCTCCTCGCGCGGCGCCTGGTGGCGCGCCGCGCGCCGCTCCCGGGGGTTCACCGCACCACCTTAGCTTGACGCGAACGACGTTCGCACATAGAACAGTGTTCGTGTCTACCGTTCCCCGCCGCGCGCCCGCCTCCCTCCGCGAGGCGTGGATCGCTCTCGCGGGTCTGTCCGCGGTGTTCCTGTTCGAGATGCTCGACAACTCGATCCTCACCGTCGCGCTGCCGACGATCGGGCGCGAGCTGGGGGCGTCGACGGTCGCGCTCCAGTGGGTCACCGGCGCGTACGGTGTCGTGTTCGGCGGGTCGATGCTCGTGTTCGGCGCCGTCGCCGACCGGTGCGGACGCCGCCGCGTGATGATCGTCGGCCTGGTGCTGCTGGGCCTCGCGAGCCTGGCGACCGCGTTCGTCACCACGGCCCCGGAGCTGATCGCCGTCCGGGCGCTGATGGGCGTCGCGGCGGCGATGACGACCCCGGGCTCGATCGCGCTGGCCTTCCGGCTGTTCGCCGACGACGGCCTGCGCGTCCGGGCCACCACGCTCATCTCGACCGTCGGCCTGGTCGGGCTCGCCGTCGGTCCGACCGCGGGCGGCCTGGTGCTCGCGGTCGCCCCGTGGCAGGTCCTGCTCCTGGTCAACGTGCCGATCGCCGTGCTCGCGATCCTCGGCATCCGCCTCGGCATCGCCGCCGACGACCCTGCCGACCTCCACCGCGATCCGGTCGAGGTGCCCGGGGCCGTGCTCGGCACCGCGACGATCGTGCTCGCCCTCGTCGCCCCCACCCTGTTCGTGGAGGAGGGCGCCGGGTCGTGGGCGCCGTGGGCGGCGGCCGCGGCCGCCGTCGTCGCCGCGGTCGCGTTCGTCCTGCGCGAGCGCACGGCGCGCCACCCGCTGCTCGACCTCGCGCTCGTCGCCCGCCCCCTGGTGTCCGGGGGCCTGGCCTACAAGGCGGCGGCCGGGGTGGCGACGGCCGGCCTCGGTTACCTCGTGACCCTCCAGCTGCAGCTCGACCTCGGCTGGTCGCCCGCCGCGGCGGCGCTGGGCATGCTGCCGCAGGTCGTCGTCCTCATCGCCGCGGGACCGTTCGTGAACCCGTTCGTCCAGCGGGTCGGCTTCGACGCGGCCGCGTGGTCGGGCGCGGTCGCGATCGTGGCCGGGCTCGCCGCCTACACGCTGTGCGGCGGCCTCGGCTACCCCGCGGTCGCCGCCGCCCTGGCGCTCGTCGCCGCCGGTCTGCGCATCTCCGGCGTCGTCGCCGCGGTGAACGTGCTGCGCGGCCTGCCCGAGGACCGGACCTCGATCGGCGCGGCGCTCGTCGACACCTCGACCGAGGTCTCCTCCGGCGTCGGCCTCGCCGTCACCGGCACCGTCCTCGCGGCGCTGTTCACCGGCCCGATCGCGACGGCGGACTGGAGCGCGGCCCAGACCGCGGAGTTCCGCGACGCCGTGACGCTCTCCGGCGCGGTGCTGACGGCCCTGGCCGCCGTGCTCGCCGGGTGGGCGATCGTCCGCACGCGGCGCAGCAGGCGCGCTCCGGAGGCGGTCGACGCCCTCGCCGGGTAGCTCAGGGTCGCGCCGGCCACGCCGGCACCAGGTCGGTGTGGTCGCGGGTGCGGCGCAGGGGGAACGCCGGCGCGCGCTTCTCGAGGAACGCGGTGACGCCCTCGGCGGCGTCGCGGTCGCGGCCGAGCTCCGCGACGGCCCGCGAGTCCAGGGCGTGCGCCTCCCAGGGTGAGGACGCCGACAGCATCGACCACAGCATGTGCCGGGTGACGGCCACCGACACCGACGAGGTGTTCTCGGCGATCTCGCGGGCCAGGGCGTAGGCGGTGTCGAGGAGGTCCTCGTCGGGCACGACCCGCGACACCAGCCCGCCCTCGAGGGCCTCCTTCGCCCCGAACACCCGGCCGGTCATCGTCCACTCCATCGCCCGCGAGATGCCCACGACCCGCGGCAGGAACCAGCTCGACGCCGCCTCGGGCACGATCCCGCGCCGGGCGAAGACGAAGCCGAAGCGTGCCGACGCCCCGGCGATGCGCACGTCCATCGGCAGCGTCATCGTCGCGCCGACGCCCACGGCAGGCCCGTTGATCGCGGCGATCACCGGCACCTGCAGCGCGGCGAGGCGCAGCGACACGACGCCGCCCCGGTCGCGGCCCACCCCGCCGATCTCGCCGTAGCGCGCCGCCTTGGTCTCGGCGGGATCGCGGTCCCGGTCGTCGAACGTGCTGCCGCCCTCGCCGAGGTCGGCGCCCGCGCAGAACGCCCGGTCGCGGCCGGTCACCACGAGCACGCGCACGTCGTCGTCGGCGTCGATCGCGTCGCAGGCCGCGACCAGCTCGTCGCACATCCGCCCGGTGAACGCGTTCATGCGCGCCGGCCGGTCGAGCACCACGGTCGCGATGCCGTCGGCCACCGAGTACTCGATCTCGGTGAACCCGCCTGCCGATGACCCGCCTGCCGATGACCCGTCCGCCACGCCGACCTCCTCGTCGTCCCGCCCTCGAATCCCCGCACTCTCGCCGCCGACCGCAGTAACGGTCAACCCTGACCGTCGCGAGTCCCCGTGGCGGGCGTCGCCGTGCCAGCCTGGCGTCCACGCTGACGATGAACATCAGGAAATCCCCCCCTCGCCCGGGCTGCGGACCGTGCCGGACTGGTCACTCTCGATCATCCGAGCTGCGCCGATCGGGCTACCCGCGACGCGCGGGTGTCGCGGAGCGTGGACAGGGGCGCGACGGGGTAGGAAGGTCGGGAGTCCGGGTCGACGGCGCTGTCACCCGTTCCCCACCGGCGCCCGTGGCGCACGAGGAGGACCCGTGACCGCTCTGACCAGCACCGACAGCACCGACTCCACCGACAGGGCCGAGATCGTCGTCGACGTGCCCGCCGACCCCGCGACCCTGAGCTGCCGGCTGCACGGGGTCATCGCCGGGGCCGGGGAGGGGGCGACGCTGACGGTCGTCGTCGAGGCCGGCGAGCGCGCGGCCGAGCCCGATCTCGCCCGCGTGCTCGCCTGTGCCCGCGACGCCGCCCTCGGCCGCGGTCTGGGCTTCGTCGTGCGCTGACGATCCCCGGCTGTCGGTGACCCGTGGTTTCCTGGAGCCATGTCCTTCGTCCACGGGCACGCGCGCGAGTCGGGGTGGGTCGTCAGCCACTACCGGCGGCCCCAGCGCGCCGGGGACCACCAGCTCGATCTCGCGCTGCCCGCCCCGCGGCCCGCGGATCAGGACTGCGCGACCACCGGCTCCGCCGAGTCGGCCCCGGACGAGGACGAGCCCGACGAGCCCGACGAGTCCGATGAGGCCGAGGACGCCGACGCGGCGCGGTCGAGCGTCCGCTCCATCCCGCGCCGCACCGCCTCGACGAGGTAGGGCCGGAGCCGTGCGGGCTCGACGATCGCGTGCACCGAGCCCATCTCCTGGGCCCGGGCCACCGAGTGCTTGGTGTCGAACTCGTCGGCGACCTCGCCGAGCTTCTCGGCCCGCACGACGGGGCGCACGCCCGCGAGCTCGGCGCGCAGCTCCGCGACGTCCTCCCCGCGCTCGAGGCCGTCGGTGATCCGGCGCTCCAGGTCGGCGACGCGCGGGTCGGCGGCGGTGCGCTTGGCGACGTCGCCGGCGAACACCACCGCCGCGGCCGGGGCGCCGCCGAGCACCGAGGCGTACGAGCCCTCGACCGCGGCGACCTCCATGTCGTCGTTGAGCGTCCCGGAGAACACGACGAACGCGCCGCCGTGGTAGCGCGAGACGACGCAGAACACGATCGGCCCGTCGAAGTTGACGACCGCGCGGCCGATCTCCGCGCCGTACTCGAGCTGGAGGCCGCGCAGCGATTCCGGTGACCCGTCGAAGCCCGACAGGTTGGCCAGCACCACCAGCGGCCGGTTCCCGCTCGCGGCGTTGATCGCCCGCGCGGTCTTCTTCGACGAGCGCGGGAACAGCGTGCCCGCCGTCCACTGGGACGGCCCGTCGACCGGGGGCGGTCCGCGCCGCGGCAGCGGCTTGGACTCGATGCCGATGAGCGCGACCGGCTGCCCGCCGAGGTGGGCGTCGAGCGCGACCACCGACTCGGCGGCCTGCATGTCGGCCCAGCGCTCGAGCGTGGCGTGGTCGGTGTCGGCCACCCCGCTCATCAGCGAGCGGATGTCGAAGGGCTTCTTGCGCTCGGCGTTCACCGCCGGATCGAAGATCTCCCCGAGCCGCGTGAAGCCCTCGCCGTGGTGCGGCGCGTCCCGCACGTCGCGCTCCACCGGGTCCTGCGTCGGCGCCGGCCGGGGAAAGCGCTCGCCCGGGACGACGTAGGTGTGCGCGTAGTGGCGCAGGAGCACGTCGACGGCGCGGGAGAGGTCCGGCGCCCAGTACTGGGCCTCGCCGTTCGGGCCCATGATCCGGTCGTAGCCGCCGATGCCGTAGTTGTCCTCGGCCGAGACGCCGCCGGAGTAGTCCAGCGACTGCTTGCCGGTCAGCACCATCGCCGAGTCCGGAGTCATGACGAGGATGCCCCGGGTGTGCATCAGCATCGTCGCCTCGGCGTTCCAGTACGGCTGGGCGCCGACGTTGATGCCGGTGACGACGACGTTGATCTCGCCGCCCTCCTGCGTGAACCGGATGATCGCCCGGAGCACCCGGGAGATCCAGTCCATGTTCTCGGTGCCGGAGTCCATCGCGATCTTCGCGCCGGCGGACACCGCGTACCACTCGACGGGCACGCCGTGCTCGCGCGCGAGGTCGATGGCCGCGAGGACGCGGCGGCACTCGGGCTCGGCGATGGCCCCGAGCGCGCGGGTGGGGTCGCCCAGCAGCACGACGCGCGTGAGGCCCTCGGGCTGGCGCTCGGTCGGCGTGGTCACCATGCCGAGCACGAAGTTGGCGGTGTTCGACCCGTAGGGCCGGTCGACGGGCACCGGGCGCAGCGACTCGGGGTCGAGGTCGTACTCGGTGAACGTGCCCGGGTCGCCGTCGACGTCGGGGCTGCGGGTGATCAGCGGGATCAGCTCGTAGGGGTAGAGCGTCCCGCGCCGGGCGGCCTTGATGACCTTCTGGGTGTACGCGTCGAGTTCCCGCATCGGGTGCGTCGGCGGCTCGGTGACCCGCAGCGTCAGCCCGGCGCCCGGCGGGCGCGACATCCGCAGCACCCACTCCCGCGTTCCCGGGCCGTCCTCTGCCGGGGTCCGGAACCGCACCATCACCTGCTCGATGCCGAGCGACTCGGTCCGCGGCGCGAGCGTGCGCACGATGCCGTCGAGCTCGAGGAGCGGGACCTCGACGACGGGCCACACGTAGAGCATCACGCGGTTCCAGCGCAGCGCCGCGAGGTCGCCGTCGGCGGCACGCGCCGAGCGCAGGCTGTCCAGGGCTGCGTCGAGCACGGCCTCGACCTGCGGCAGCGCCCGGATGCCGCCCGCGTCGTCGCGCAGCACGGTGAGGTCGCGGACGTCGCCGGTCGCGATGAGGCGCTGGTCCTCGGGGACGTGGCGGCCCTGCGCGCGGAAGAGGTGGACGTCGGTGGCCGACGGCAGCCGCGTGAGCTCGAAGTCGCGCAGCCGCCAGACGCCCAGCCGCTCGGCGACCATCGGGTGCAGGCCGCGCAGCGTGCGGTCCTCGACGGGCTGGAGCTCGCCGGCGCCCTCGGGCGAGGAGGTCGGGTCGGGGCGGAACGTGAACCAGCTCGTCGCGCCGCCGGCCGCGTCGGAGCCGGAGTCGGCCTCGCCGCCCATGGCCCCGCGGATGCCGACGGTGACGCGCCCCACCGCGCCGGGGACCGTGCCGATCGAGTGGCGGATCCGGGTGGCGCGGTCCTCCGGCCCGTCGGGGGACTCGGGGCCCCGCGGCGAGGTCACGTAGAGGTCGACGAGCACGGTGGAGCCGGCGGGCAGGGCGTCGATGAGGCGGTGCAGGTCGGTCTGCACCGTCGCCGGGGCCGTCGCGCCGTCGGGCTGGTCGACCGTCGCCACCGTGGCGAGGACGACGTAGGAGTGCCCCTCGTAGCTGTAGCGGGCGGTCAGGAGCGGGCGGCCGTCGTGCTCGTCGACGTGCACGTCGCCGAGGTCGCGGATGAGCCCGTAGTACCGGCGGGTCATCACCTCGAGCATCACCGCGTGGTGCCGCTCGGCGAACACCCCCAGGATCGGCTCGCCCGAGGCGACGATGTCGTCGATCTGGCGGGCGCGCTCGGCGGGGTCGTCCGCGAGCGCGTCCAGCTCGGCGCGCACCCGCTCCTGCACCTGCGACCGCTCGGCCTCGATCAGCGGCGCGTCGAAGCAGCGGAAGCGGACCTGCCGCGCGAGGTCGCCGATCTGCGGGTGGCGCACCTGGGTCGCGGCCACGAGGTGGTCGAGCACGGCGCGGTAGGCCTCGCCGTCGCGCGACGCCGACTCCGGGTGCCGCATCCGCGCACCGAGCAGCGCGGCGACCACGGGCTGGTGGGCGCCGGCGCGGCGGTGGGCGAGGAACATCCGGTAGAGCGCCGGCCCGAGCAGCTCCGGGGCGGCGCCCAGGTCGGGCACCCCGTAGTGCTCCAGGGCCCGTGTCAGCTTGAGCCGGAACGACTCGGGCAGCACCTCGGCGTCCGCGTCGCGCGAGCGCAGGTAGGCGTAGAAGTACTCCTGCGGGTTGCGCGTGGACTCGTCGTCGACCGCGGTGTCGTCCACGTCGAGCTCGCCCGGCCCGCCCTCGAGGCGGCGGTTGCGCGACAAGGCGGAGAGGTCCGCGACGATCCGCAGGATGCCCATCTCGTCGGTGAGCAGGTCGGGGTCGTCGGCCGGGAGCTCCTCACGGGCCCGGTCGAGCGCCGTGAGCAGCGGCTTCGTCTCGCCCTCGTCGACGTCGTAGCCGAGCACGAGCGCGCGCAGCGCGGCGAGGGCGTCGCGGGCCCGGGCGCGCGCGTCGAGCGGCTCGGCGCCCGGCGCCGGGGCGGCCAGCTCGGCGAAGCTCGCCCGGCCGTCGCCGGCGGGGGTGGCGGTGTCGTCGGCGTCGGGCTCGAGCCGGACCAGCCGTGCGCCGCCCTCGACCTGGGTGTTGGCGTCGACCATCACCTCGGCCACCCGCCCCGTCACCGGCGCGCGCAGGGCGGTCTCGAGCTTCATGCTCTCGACGACCGCGACGGTGTCGCCCTCGGAGACCTCGTCGCCGGGGGAGACCGGGATCGACACCACCATGGCGGGCGCCGGCGCCCGGACCAGCCCGGCCTCACCGCCCGCGATGCGGTGCACCGCGCCGTCGACCTCGACGAGGTAGTCCGGCCCCTGCTGCACCGAGAGCACGCCGAACGTGCGCCCGCCGACGGTGAGGCGGCGCTCGAAGCGCCCGGAGCGCTCCACGACCACGTCGACGCCGTCGTTGATCTGGTCGAGCTCTGCTCCGCTGCGTCTCCCGGCGACGCTGTCGCCGTCGAGCACCACGCGGTAGTGCGACGGGCGCGTGCGCGCGACGTGCAGTCGATAGGACTCGCCGACGACACGGACGTCGACCTGGTGCCACACCTCGTGCCCGACTTCCGGGCGCCCGCGCTCGGCGGAGAGGAAGAGCCGGCCCTGCTGGCGGAACTCGTGGGCGCCGTGCGCCTCGACCGCCGCGGCGAGCAGCGCGACGTCGACGCGCCGCGGCGGGGTGTAGCCCTCGGCCATCATCGTGTCGAGCCAGGTGGTGTCGGCCGTGCCCTGCGCGACCTCCGGCCGCGAGAGCAGGTCGAGCAGGAACGCCTTGTTCGTGGTGCCGCCCTCGACGACCACCGCGGTCTGGCGGATCGCGCGGCGCAGCCGGGCGCGGGCCTCGTCGCGGGTGCGGCCCCACGCGATCACCTTGGCGATCATCGAGTCGTACTGCGGCGGGATGACGTCGCCCGTGGCGACACCGGTGTCGACGCGGATACCGGGGCCGGCCGGCAGCACGAGGTGGCGGATCGCGCCCGGCGCGGGCGCGAAGCCGTGCTCGGGGTCCTCGGCGGTCAGCCGGGCCTCGATGGCGTGCCCGGAGGCCGGGGGACGGATGGGGTCGGCCATCACCTCGTCGCCCAGCACGTCGGCGAGCGCGCCGCCCATCGCGACGTGGAGCTGGAGCTTGACGACGTCGACGCCGGTGACGGCCTCGGTCACCGGGTGCTCCACCTGCAGCCGGGTGTTGACCTCCATGAACGAGAGGACCTCGTTGGCCGGGTCGTAGAGGAACTCCACGGTGCCGGCGTTGACGTAGCCCGCGGCGCGCGCGAGGTCGGCGGCGCTCTGGCGCAGCAGCCGGTCCTGCTCGGCGTCGAGCACGACCGACGCCGACTCCTCGAGCACCTTCTGGTTGCGCCGCTGCACGCTGCAGTCGCGCACGCCGAGCGGCACCACGCCGCCGACGGCGTCGGCGACCACCTGCACCTCGACGTGGTGGCCGCCGCGGACCGCGCCCTCGAGGAAGACGGTGCCGTCGCCCGCGGTGCGCTCGCCCTCGGCCGACGCGCGGGTGAAGGCGTCGTCGAGGTCCTCGGCGCGCGCCACGAACCGGATGCCTCGCCCGCCGCCGCCGGCGGTGGCCTTGACCATCAGCGGGAAGCCGATCTTCTCGGCGGCCTCGCGGGCGGCCTCGACGTCGGCGACCGGCCCGCCGCTCCACGGGGCCATCGGGACGCCGACGCTCTCCGCGATCCGCTTCGACTCGATCTTGTCGCCGAGTCGCTGCATGGTCTCCGAGCCCGGCCCGACGAACGTGATCCCGAGGCGCTCGCAGAGGGCGGCGAACTCGGCGCGCTCGGAGACGAAGCCCCAGCCCGGCCACACGGCGTCGGCCCGGCAGGACACGAGCGCCCGCTCGAGCTCGGGGAGGTCGAGGTACGGCACGGGCCCCATGTCGTCGGGGTCGTCGGGGCCGATCAGCACGGCCTCGTCGGCCTCGCGCACGGCCATCGCGTGCCGGTCGACGGCGGTGTGCACCGCGATGGTGCGGATCGGGGGGAGGGTGCCGTCGTGCTCGGCGTTCCACTCCCGGACGGCGTTGATGAGCCGCATCGCCGGCTCGCCGCGGTTGACGACGGCGAGACGCTGGAACGGACGTGGTGGCACGCTCACGGTCCGGACCCTAACCGCGACGAGGGGTCACGCGGAGCCCTCGCGCGCCCCCGTCCGCCGTCGGGCCGACGATCGAGGGCGCCGTCGGTCACCCCGCCGCCCCTGCTCGTCGGCCCCGACCTGTGGCGATGCGTCCGACCGGGCGTCGTGCAGCTCACGTGCCGCGGAGGAAGATCCGGTGAAGCTACTCGCCGGTCACGTCGGGACGGTGTCGTCCCGGCTCAGGGGAAGGTCAGCAGATCCGGGACGTGCCCGACGCGCCGGCCGCCGAGCGCCGGCGGTCCGGGGGCCACGGCGCGGTCGTCCCGCAGCGAGCGCAGCAAGTCGGTCACCGACCGGCCCGCGCCGTCGCCCGCGTGGCGGGTCCGGTGCGACGCCGCCGCGCCGGTGGCCGCCGCGCCGGCCGCGTCCGCACCGGCCGTGCGCTCGTGGTCGGCGTCGGCCATCGCGGCGAAGATCGGCGTCGGCTCCATCCCGGGCGACGCTAGCCGCGCGCGGGGGCGCCGGGCCGGGCTCGCCCACGAACGAGGGCAATGACGTCACCCGCGCGAGGGGAGGATCCGCCGGGGATCGCTCAGGCCGGGACGCGGGCGAGCACCACGGAGTTCACGACGTCGGTGTGCGGGTGCAGCACGGCGACGGGGTCGAGGCCGCCGAGCGCGCCGTGGCCGGTGTCGTCGACGTCGAGCACGGGGTAGAGCAGGCCGCGCAGGGAGTGGGCGCTGCGGGCGAGCACGGTGGCGCCCGGGCGCATCGCGGCGCGGACGTGGGCGAGCGCCGCGGCCTTGTCGTCCGGGGCGAGGCCCACGAGCGCGGCGACGCAGACGAGGTCGTAGCCGGTGAGGTCGCCGAGGGCCAGCACGTCGCCCTCGGCCACGGTGACGTCGTCGCCGAGGGCGCGGGCGAGCGCCCCGCCCAGGGCGACGGCCTCGGGGTCGATGTCGACGGCGTCGACCCGCACGCCGTACCGGGCGAGCATCAGCGCCGAGAGCGGCAGCGGCCCCGACCCGACGAAGAGCGCGCGACGCGGCGCGCTCGGGGCGTGACCCGCGACCGCGTGGTACTCGATCCGTGTCAGGTCGCGGTAGTTCTGCACGTAGGGGAACCGCTCGAGCTCGACGGCGGGGTCCACCGCGGCGAGGGTCCGGCGCGCCCACGCACGCTCCAGGGCGTACTCGCCGGCGGCGCAGCGCGCGCGGAGGTCCGGCAGACGCTCGGCGAGCCGCGGGTCGCCCAGCACGGCGTCGACGACGTGGGCCGGCCGCGGCGCGACGGCGAGGCCGACCAGGCGGGTGAACACCGTGTCCGTGGTCGGGCCGGGCTCGAGATCGGGAGCGGCGACCAGCGCGTCGTGCAGGGCGAGGATCTCGGTGAGGAGCGCGGTGTGCTCACCCGTCTCGTGGTGGCAGGCACGGACCGCCAGGCGGGGGGAGAGGTCGAGGGGGCGTTCGGCCACACGGGCCCGGCCGGCGCGGGTCGATGGGCGATCGAGCGGACTGCTCATCTCCTGCGGTCCTTCCCGGGGTGGGCTGCGTCGTCGGAGTCGTCGGGAGTCGGCCGAGATCCCATGGAACACGATCTCGTCCCCTGGCACGATACGTAAACGTGTACGCAACTGACAACGTCGGGCCGTTCGCCGACCTCCCGGCACCCGAGCACGTCGACGTCGCCGTGGAGGGCCTGCGGATGCTGGCCGACCCGACGCGGTTGCGGATCCTGTGGCTGCTCTGCGGCGACGAGCTGGACGTCTCGACCCTCGCCGAGCGCCTCGGGGCGACGCGCCCGGCGATCTCCCAGCACCTCACGAAGCTCCGGCTCGCCGGTCTGGTGACCCAGCGCCGTGCCGGACGTCACGTGCTGTCCCGGGCGCGCGACCACCACGTGGGTGAGCTGCTCGACGTCCTGCTCCACGACGCGGGACACCGTCGGGCGATGACCGCGCACCCCCGCGCGGAGGCCCCGTAGGGTCCGCGCCCGTGGGGGGACCCGAGGGGCCGCTGGGGGAGGTCGTCGCCGCGCTGTGCGGCAGCCGGTCGGCCGCGCAGGTGGTTGACGCGCAGGGCCGGCTCGCCTGGGTGTCCGAGCAGATGCTGATGATGGCCGGCGCGGACGAGGACACCGACGTCGGCGTCGGGCAGCACGTCGACGAGGTGCTCGAGCGCCCGATCTGGCGCGAGATGCTCACGCCCGAGGCCGTCGAGACCCTCCGCCGCGACCTCCACCCCCGCCTCGACGACCCCTCGGGCGAGCACGCGCCGCTGTGGGTGCTGCCGCTCGAGCTGCGGATGGGGTCGCGGCAGCGTGGCATCGGCATGCTCGGCGTGACCCTGCGCCACGCGGACGGTTCGCCGCTCGGCGCGGTGCTGATCTACGCCCCGCTGCTACCGGCGCGGGTGCTCGCGCTGGTCAGCGAGGGCGACGAGGCGATGTTCACGCGCATGGCCGACCTCTCCGAGCCCGCGCAGCGCCCCGCGGCCGTGGTCTTCGCCGACATCGACGGCTCCGGCCCGTTGTCACGGCGGCTGCCCACCGAGGTCTACTTCGAGCTGATCCGGGGGGTGACCACCGCGTTCGACGAGCTGGTCGGACGCCACGGCGGCATCGTCGGCAAGCACGCGGGTGACGGGGCGAGCGCCTACTTCCTCGCGGAGTCACACGGGTCGGACTCCGACGCCGCCGCGGCGGCCCTGCGCGTGGTGCAGACGCTCCCGGACGTCGTGGCGGACGTCGTCGCGGACCTCGCCGAGAGCGGCGCGGACATCGCCGTCACGGACTGCCGGATGAACATCGGCGCGCACTGGGGCGCGGATCTCTTCATCGGTCAGATCGTGACGGGTGGCCGCCTCGAGGTCACCGCGCTGGGCGACGAGGTGAACGAGTGCGCGCGGGTCGAGCAGGTGGCGACCGGCGGCCAGCGTCTGATCACGAAGACGCTGGTCGAACGCCTCGACGACGGTGCCGCCGCCGACCTCGGCCTGCGCCCGCGCGGCATGACCTACCGCATGCTCGCCGACCTGAGCCGCGACGGTGCGGCGGCCGCCGGGACCACCGGCGCGAAGGCCGGGCTGAAGGCGGAACGCGACGCGGGCTCGTTGGCGGTCCACGATCTCGGTTGAATCATCTACGGTGCTCCCGTGAGTGCCGAGAAGTCGTCGTTGATCAGCGAGGACGAGCGCCAGCGGCTGACCGCGGCGCGCGACCGCATCCGCGAGGAGTTCCTCTACTCGCGGGAGAACCGCCCGCCGTCCACCGGCAAGGGCATCCACCACACCGCCCTCGTGTGCCGCGACGTGCGCACGACCGTGGAGTGGTACCAGAACGTGGCCGGCTTCCCGGTCACCGTTCTGTTCGAGAACCGCGACCTGGCGGGCTCGACCCATTTCTTCTTCGACGTCGGCAACGGCAACTGCCTCGCCTTCTTCGACCTGCCCGGCGTCGACCCCGGCCCCTACGCCGAGGTGCTCGGCGGGCTGCACCACATCGCCATCTCGGTGCCGGGCAGCCAGTGGTACGGCATCAAGCGACGCCTCGACGAGCGCGGGACCGACTACATGGTCGAGTCCGAGGTCTCGATCTACACGCAGGACCCGGACGGGGCTCGCGTCGAGTTCATCATGGACCCGCTGGGGGAGATGTACGGCGAGGACACCGTCTGATCGCCGTCTGATCGCCGTCGACGGCGTGCGGCCGTCTGATCGGACCGGCTCCCCTCGCGCGTGACTGTCGGGAGGGCGCGCGGGTGCTGGAGATGCTTCGGATTCCGAAGCAGTCCCCGCCCGATCAGCTCGCGACCCGCGCCCGTCCGCCGGGCCGGGGTTGTCGGTCGGGGTCGATCCAGCCCGGGGGTGTGAACCAGGGCAGGCCGTCGACGATGGCGACGGTCCAGTGCCCGTGGTGGATGAGCTGGTGGTGGAACCGGCACAACAAGGTCATGTTGTCCAGGGCGGTGTCGCCGTGGTCGAGCCACTGGCGCACGTGATGGGCGTGGCAGCGGCGGGGTCGTCGGGTGCAGCCGGGGAACGCACACCCACCGTCACGCACGATCAGGGCGCGGCGGATGCCCTCTGGGGCGGTGTAGGACAGCCGCCCGACGTCCAATGGTTCGCCGCGGGAGCCCAGGACCATCGGCACGATGCCGGCGTCGCACGCCCAGCGGCGGACGGTGGTGACGTCGACCGCGTGCCCGGAGTCGAGGACGCCGTGTCCGACCTGGTCGCGCAGCCACCGGTGGTCGATGGTGATCGTGAGCAGGGCCCGGGCCGGCCCGGCGCCCGGGCTGGACGCGGGACTCGGCATGGCCCGCAGCGGCTCGGGGGTCCGCGGCTCGGGGATCAGCGCCTGCTGACCGACACCCTCACCGGCACCCTCACCGGCACCCTCGCCGGCACCCTCACCATCGCCGGCGCTGTCGGCTGCGGTGTCGGCGGCGTCGCTGTCCGTCTCGCTGTCCGTCTCGCTGTCCGTCTCGCTGCTCGTCTCGTCGCCGGCGTCGTGGGTGTCGGGGGTGTGGTCGAGGTTCTCCCGGCGGGCGTCGGTGGCCAGCCCGGTGGCGCCGAGCGCGTTCTGGGCGAGGTCTTTGAGCGCGTCGGCGTGCCGACGGGCCAGGTCCCGGTCGTCGTCGGGGCCGGCGGGGGTCGAGAGCAGGTCGAACACCTCGACGATCATCTCGGCGTCCAGCGGGTCCTGCAGCCGGCCCTTCAGGGCCAGTGACCCGTCGCGGCGGCGCAGCAACCGCAGCTCGTCGCGCGCGTCGGCGCCGTCGGGTGGGGCGACGCCGTCGGGATCGAACTCGGCGAGCATCCGGTCGGCGACCCGGCGCAGCATCCGCGGCGGCAACCCCGCCGCCGCCTCGGCCAGGATCCGCTCACACGAGACCAGATCGTCGACCGCGACGGTCCCGAGGTGTTCCAGACGACCCATCGTGCGGCGGATGATCACGACGTGGTCGCCGGAGACCTGACCCTCGGCGCACACCGCCGCGGTGCACGGATAGCGCGGGGGCAACGGCTCACCCCGCAACGACACCCGCGGGCAGAGATCCTCGGCCTCCTCGACCCGGCGGCCGGCCTCGGCCGGGTCGACCCGCCACAGCTCCGCGACCAGCCGCGCCGCGCTGCGGTCCCCGGTCGCCTGCGCCACCCCGAGACGGACCAGCTCGGCGACGTCCTCGAGCTGGCGGTAGTAGCCCCGACGCTGGTCCACCACCCGCTCGCGGGCCCGGTCGAGCGCCGCGCACTCCGCCGGCCCCACCACCCGCTCGCTCATGTGTTCGATTCTATCGAACACCACCGACAACGGCGACACCCACGACAACATCGTCGCGATCGCGAACGGCTCCGCGCGGAGGTCAGGCCGGAGGGGACAGGTCCTCGCGGGCGGCGCTGGCGCCCTCGCGGAAGCGGGCGAGGTTCTCGCCGATGGCCTGTGGGTCCGATGGCCGCGCCGGGCCCGAGCGCGGTGGCGGGAGCACGGCGCCGGGCGCGAGACGGGCGGCCGGGTCACGGATCGGGAGCCCGGCCGCGGTGAGCCCACCGGTGGGACTGTGCAGGGCCGCCTGCGCGGCCTCGTACCCGGTGTCGGCGGGGGAGGACCACGCACCGTCCCCGCCCGCCCGCGACTCCGCCACGTCGAGGAACCACGCGGACAGCTCGTCGAAGATCGGCTCGCTGTCGCTCTCCGCCGCGCGGTGGTGGGCCCCAGCTGCTCGGTCACGCGGGCCAGGGACCGGCGTGATCGGCTCGGTGGGCGGCGAGAACGCCGCGGCGCCGGGGGGCGCTCCGGCCTCGGGCGGCGGTGTCGGTGGCACGAAGACGGGGGCCGGGTCGCCGCGTCGTGTCAGCGCCGCGAACGTCCGCCCGCGACGCGGTGCGGGCTCCGGCACGCCCTCGGTGGGCGGCTCGAGGCGCGGCGCCCGACCCGCATCGGGGCCCGGCTCACGCCACGGCTCGAGGCCCGACTCACGCCCCCGCTCGAGTGCCGGCTCGAGGCCCGGCTCACGCCCCGGCTCGGGGGTCGGCTCACGCCCCAGCTCGGGGCCCGGCTCACGCCCCGGCTCGTCCCTCGGGTCGAGGGTCGGCGCCGAGGTCGGCTCGGGCATCGCCCGCTCCGCCACCGCCGGTTCGTCCAGGGGAGGGGGCGGCGGCACGGTGGGCGGGGACAGGGGCGGCACGCCCCCCGACGACGGCACCACGCCACCCGGGAGCGGCGAGGAGCCCGAGGAGCCCGAGGAGCCCGAGCCGGTCGAGGACGCCGTGCCCCACCGCGACATGAGTTCCCGCAGCTCGCCGTCGTCGTGCTCGGAGACGCGCACGACGGGGACGCCGTAGCGCCCGACGCGGCGCCGGAACCGCGCGGGCAGCTGGCTGTGGAGCATCCCGTCCAGCTGGGCGAGGTACTCGCCGACCGAGGAGGCGCGGACCGCGACCGGCAGCTCGTCGCGCGTGAACGACCAGAGTGCGCGCAGACGCTCACGGCCGTCGAGGACGGTCTCGTGCTCGTCCTCGCCGGCGACGACGATCGGGGGGATCGGCCAGCGCCGCAGGACGGAGTCGACGAGGAGCTGCTGGCGACGCAGGGTCCAGCCGCCGGGACCGTCCCACCCGGGATCCAGCTCCTCGCGGGAGATCCGTGCGAGCAGCACCTCGAGCTCGACGACGGAGTGGTGCAGGTCCATGCCTGGTCCCCCGGGGCTGGCTGTCCCGATCGCGCGTCGGCCGGCGCCCGCCTGGTCGAGCGACGAAGCCTGCATCGTAGGTGATGCGCCCCCGTCGCTGGTGGGTGATCCGGGCCGCCGTGACGACCCGGATCACCGACCGGCGCGGATCAGCGACCCTGCCAGACCGGAGCGCGCTTCTCGGCGAAGGCCGCGGCGCCCTCGCGGGCGTCCTCGCTGCCGAGTACCGGGCCGAGGATCTCGCCCTGGCGCTTCCAGGTCTCGGCGGCCGACCAGTCGGGCGACTCGACGATCACGCGCTTGCTCGCCCGCACCGCGAGCGGGCCGTTGGCGCCGATCCGTCCCGCCAGCTCGCGGGCGCCGTCGAGGGCGCCGCCGGGGGCGGTGAGGTGGTTGACCAGGCCCCAGCGGTGGGCGTCGGCCGCCGACATCGGGTCGCCCGTGAGGGCGAGCTCCATGGCGACGGTCCGCGGGATGCGCGTGGGCAGGCGCAGGAGCCCGCCGGCCGCGGCCGCGAGCCCGCGCTTGACCTCGGGGATGCCGAAGCTCGCCTCCTCCGAGGCGACGACGAGGTCGCACGACAGGGCCAGCTCGCAGCCCCCGGCGAGCGCCGGCCCCTCGACGGCCGCGATGAGCGGCTTCTCGGGCGGTCGCTGGGTGATGCCGGCGAAGCCGCGGTCGCCGATGTGCGGGCGTTCCCCGCGCAGGAAGGCCTTGAGGTCCATCCCGGCGCTGAAGAACCCGCCGGCGCCGGTGAGGATGCCGGACACGAGGGCGTCGTCGCCGTCGAGCTCGTCGAGGGCGTCGGCGATGCCCTGGGCCACCGCGGTGTTCACCGAGTTGCGGGCCTTCGGCCGGTCGATCGTGATGACCAGCGTCGTGCCCTCCCGCTCGGTGCGCAGGACGGTCTCGTCGTCGGCCGAGGGGGCGCTCACCGCGGGCCCATCCGGATCGCGCCGTCGAGGCGGATCGTCTCGCCGTTGAGCATCGGGTTCTGCAGCATCGAGACCGCCATCTGCCCGTACTCGGCCGGGTCGCCGAGGCGGCGCGGGTTGGGCACGGACTCGCCGAGAGCCTTGCGCACGTCGTCCGACAGCGTCGCGAACAGCGGGGTGTCGAACAGGCCGGGCGCGATCGTGTTGACGCGCACCAGCTTCGAGGCGAGGTCGCGCGCCGCGCAGAGCGTCATCGACACGACGCCGCCCTTGGACGCGGAGTAGGCCATCTGCCCGATCTGGCCCTCGAACGCCGCCACCGACGCGGTCATGATCATCGCGCCGCGCTCGCCGTTCACCGGCTCGGTGCGGGCGATCGCCGCCCCGCCGAGACGCAGGGCGTTGAACGAGCCGAACAGGTTCACCCGGATGACCCGCTCGAAGGCCTCCATGTCGCCCGGCTCGCCGTTCTTCTCCACGACGCGGGTGAGGCTGCCGATCCCCGCACAGTGCACGAGCGCGCGGAACGGCCCGGCGGCCTCCGCGGCGGCGACGGCGGAGCCGAGCGCGTCGGCGTCGGTGACGTCCGCGGCGACGAACTCGCCGCCGAGGTCCGCGGCGACCTGCTTGCCGTTGGACGACGGCAGGTCGGCGACCACCACCCGGCCGCCCGCCGCGGTGATCGCCTGCGCGGTGGCCAGACCGAGGCCGGACGCGCCGCCGGTGACGAGGGCCGAGACGCCCTGCAGATCCATGATCAGGTTCCTCCCGTCGATGGGTGAGCTGTCGCGCACCATAAACAGTCGGAGCTGACTGTGTCACCGTCCCCGGCTGCCGGCACGCGTCCCGGTGACCACCGCGGCGACGACGGCCACGACGAGCGTGATCACGACGGCCGCGCCGATCGCGGCGGCCGGGGCGACGGCGTCGATCAGCACCCCGGCCAGGGGAGAGGCGATCGTCGCGCCGACCATGAGCGCCGAGCTGTGCAGCCCGGTGGCGACCCCGCGGGCGGCGTCGGGGGCGAGGCGCCCGACCGTCTCCGCGGCGGCGGCCAGCGCCGGCGCGCAGAACGCCCCGGCGGGCACGAGCAGCAGCGTCACCGTCCACCACGGCCCGCCGAGGGCGACCGGCAGGGACCCGAGCGCGAGGAGCCCGAGCAGCACCGCGGTCGGGGGCGGCCGGCGCGCCGCCCCGTAGACCCACCCGCCGAGCAGCGACGCCGCGCACCAGATGGTGTTGGCGAGGGCGAACCACGCGGTCTCGCCCCGCCCGGTGAGGATCGCGACCACCGACAGCTCGGTCGCGGTGAGCATGAGGATCGCCGCGGCGGTGGCGGCCAGGGCGACGAGCATCGGGCCGCGCAGCCACGAGCGCACCGGGGGCGGTCGCTCGCCGTGCGGGACGCCCCGCGGCCGGACCGGTGGGTCGAGCCACCCCAGTGCCGCGGTGGCCAGCACGAACGCGGCGTCGACGACCCAGGCCCCGGTCCCCGGCAGCGTGAGCGCCACGAGGGTGCCCAGCGCCGGCCCGACCGCGTAGGTGACCTCGACCGACATCGCGTCGAGGGCGAACGCCGGTCGCTGGTGCTCGGCGGGCACCGAGGCGGCCACCGACTGGCGCACCACGGAGAACGCGGGCGGCATCAGGAGCCCGGCCGCGAGGGCGGCGGGGACGAGCGTCGTCGCGTCGAGCAGGGGGACGACGGCCCAGAACACGGTCTGGGCGACGGCGCAGAGCAGCAGGACGGGGCGCAGTCCCCGGTGGTCGATCAGCCGGCCCAGCAGCGGGGCGCCGAGGGCGATCCCCGCCGTGACCGCGCCGCCGACGAGCCCGGCGGCCGCGAACCCGCGGTCGAGGCCGACGGCCACGTGGAGGGTCAGGAACACCCCGACGGCGGTGACCGGCAGGCGGGCGGCGAAGCCGATCCCGGAGAGGGCCGCGAGCCCGGGCAGGCGCAGCACCGCCCGGTAGGTGGCCACCGCGCCGACCGCGCCCCCCGTCGTCCCGGCCACGTCCCCATCATGACCCGGCGCGGCGACCGAGGTCTGCCGCGCGGCCCGCGTGGGCACACCGCTCCCCATGACCGAGCCGACCGACCCGACAGCACCACCCGTCCTGCCCACCGCGACCTATGCCGTCACCGGCGCGACCGGCCACCTCGGCCGCCTCGCGGTCGACGCCCTGCTGCGACGCCACGTCCCGGCGCGGAACGTCTTCGCGCTGGTGCGCGACCCGGAGAAGGCCAAGGACCTGGCCGACCTCGGCGTCGGCGTCCGCGAAGCCGACTACGACCGGCCCGACACGCTCGGTCCCGCGCTCGAGGGGATCGAGCGTCTGCTGCTCGTGTCCAGCCCGTCGGCCGAGGACCCGGTCGGGCAGCACACCGCCGTGATCCGCGCGGCCGACGCGGCCGACGTCGGCTTCGTCGTCTACACGAGCATCCTGCACGCCGACGACACCGAGAACGTCCTCGCGCCGAAGCACGCCGACACCGAGGACGTGCTGCAGGGCTCCGGGCTGCCCTTCGCCGTCGCCCGCAACGGGTGGTACACGGAGAACTACACCGCCCGGCTCGACGACTACCTCGCGCACGGCGAGATCGTCGGCGCCACCGGCGACGGGCGGATCTCGGCGGCGACCCGGGCCGACTACGCCGAGGCCGCCGTCTCCCTGCTCACCGGCGACATCGCCGACCAGCAGGGCTACTGGGAGCTGGGCGGTCCTGCGTTCACCATGGCCGAGCTGGCCGCGACGATCACCCAGGTCACCGGCACGGAGGTGACCTACCGCGACATCTCCGCGGAGGAGTTCGCCGACGCGCTGCAGTCGATGGGCATGGACGCCGACACCGCCGGGTTCGTCACCGCCCTCGAGCTCTCCGCCGCCCGCGGTGAGCTGGAGACCGACAGCCCCGCGCTGGAGAACCTGCTGGGCCGCGCGCCGACGCCGCTCGTCGACGCCGTCCGCGCCGCGCGCCTGTAGGTCCGTCAGCCGGCGACGGCGCACTCCCCGTTGCCGACGGGGTCCAGGAAGCGGACGTCGACGCCGTCGAGGCGCTCGGGGTGGTCGCGCAGAAAGGCGCGCACGCGGGGGCAGAGCGGGACGATCCGGTAGCCCCGGTCCCGCAGGAGGCCGAGCGCCGCGCCCAGCAGGACGGGGGCGTCGCCGTCCCGGACCTCGGAGTAGGCCAGGACGGCGGCGTCGGCTCGCAGGCCGAACTCGACGAACCCCTCGATCGCGCCCGCCCGGCGGAGCTCGACGCGCGTCCGCGCGGCGTCGTAGACGATCTCGAGCTCGGCCATGGTCCCCCGACCCTGCGTACAGCGGTGCGCACGCAGCGTTGCCGGTGCCGCCGACCGGCACAAGGCTCGGCTCCCCGGTCCGGGTGGTCGGCCGCCGCCGGAGAGTCCAACGGCCTCCCTCGTGCGCCGAACGGTCCGGTCGCTGCCCGATCGGGGCGGGCTCGACCGGAGGCCGGGGTGACGTCGGGGTTGTCCGGGCTGCCCACCGGGTATCTCGATCTCCAGTGCGGTGCCGCGTCGGGGCGACACCCAGCGAGGAGGTGGTCGTCATGACCGTCCCCACTCCGGAGACCGGCTCCACCTCCGTGGTCGCGTCCCTGCCCTTCCCGGCCTGGTGGCTCACCGCCACCGATCTCGGCCGCGCGTCGGTCGAGACCGTCGCGTGGCACGCGGTCCGGCACGTCCTGCCCGGCGGCGGGCGCGGTGACGGACGCCCGGTGCTGGTGCTGCCGGGCTTCCTGACCAGCGACGTCGCGACCGCGGCCCTGCGCGCCCACCTGCGCAACCGCGGCTTCCACACCCACCGCTGGACCCTCGGACTCAACCGCGGGTTCACCGACGCGATCCTCGACGGGCTGCTCGCGCGGTTCGACGAGGTCCACGCCCAGCACGGGCGTCCGGTGGCGATCGTGGGCTGGAGCCTCGGCGGGCTGATGGCGCGCTGGCTCGCCCAGCAGCGGCCCGACGCCGTCGAGCGCATCGTCTGCCTCGGCTCGCCCTGGCGCGCCGAGATCGAGGAGAACCGCGTCACCGGCGCGTTCCGGGCCGCCGAGCGCCACTGGGGCTTCTCCGACCGCACCGACGAGGTGATCGAGCTCGTCCGCCGCCCCGTGCCGGTCCGTTCGGTCGCCGTCTACTCGCCCTACGACGGGCTCCTGCACGGCGACGGCTGCCGCCAGGACGACGGCGACCTCTGCGAGAACGTCGTCGTCCCGAGCAGCCACTGCGGGCTCACCCACAACCCGGCGGCCCTCATGGCGGTCGCCGACCGTCTCGAGGTGCCCCTCGAGCGCTGGCGCCCCTTCCGCTGGCCGCAGGCGGTCTCGCACGGGTTGTCGGGCGACGGCCGGGGGCGTCGTCGTCGGCGCACCCCGGTCCCGGCCCCGATGACGTCCGTGCCGGCCGCGGCCTGACGTCCTCCCGACCCCCACGACCGTCCACGCACCGGCGCCCTGTGCGTTCCCGCTTCGGGGAGACGCGGATCTCACACAGGTTGCGCACAACAAGGTGTACGACAGTCGGTAGGAGGTGTGCATCAATGGCTGATGTCTCGCGGCTCCCCTGGGCGATCACCGACCACTGGGACTGGCAGCGCGACGCCGCGTGCCGCGGCATGAACTCCGAGCTCTTCTTCCACCCCGACGGCGAACGCGACCCCCGCCGCAGTCGCCGCATCGAGGCGGCGGCCCGGATCTGCTCCGGCTGTGCGGTCCGCGAACCCTGCCGTGACTGGGCCCGCCGCGTCGCGGAGCCGTACGGCGTGTGGGGAGGGGAGAGCGAGCAGGAACGCCGCGAGCACCTCGCCCGCGGGCGCCACGGCTGAGACCGGAGCGGTGATGGCAGGCTGAGGACCATGGACGCACCGGCCGTGTGGGCCCGGGGTCACCTGCCCGACGGCGACGGGCGCACGGTCGCCCTCGACGTCAACGGCCTGGCGCTGGACTGCGTGGTCCCCGCGGACGACGGTCCGCCCGACGGCGCGACGTCCTTCGGGCTGCTGGCCGCCTCCCTGTCGTCGTGCACCGCGATGTCGGTCCGCACGTTCCTGCACCGCTGGCACGTGCCGGGCTGCGCCGTGACCGTCGACGTGTCCTTCGAGGCCGGGCCGCCCCCGGTGCTGCACCGCGAGGTCCGGCTCGCCGTCGACCTCGACCCCGACGCCCGCCGCCAGCTCGCGACCGTCGTCGACAGCACGCCGGTGACGGTCCTCCTGCGCGACGCCCTGGTGATCGTGACGCACCTGGACGTCGGCGCACCGGCCTGACGGTCAGCCGTCCAGCAGCGTGTGCAGCCGGGTGATGCGGCCGTCCTCGACGAGGGCGATGTCGGTGCCGGCGACGACCGGGACGCCGCCCTCGGGTCCGAACGCCCAGGACAGCAGGCCGAGATCGCCGCTGAGGCGCGCCGGTCCGGTGGCGCGGAAGACGAAGTCCGCGGGAGCGTCGGCCAGCAGCGCCGTCACCTTCGCGTCGACGGCGTCGCGCCCGCGCACGAGGGCCTCGGGGTCCTGGAACAGGACGTCCTCGTGGTAGATCGCCGCGATCGCGGCGCGGCGGCGGGCGTCGTCGCGCTCGCCGAACACCTCGACCAGGTTGCGCTGCAGGATCTCGCCGACGTCCGTCATCGTTCGATCATGCCGTGCCGGGGAACGGGGCCGTGAGGTCCTACCTCCGTGCCGGTCCGGTGACGGCGGCGTACCTCGCGGTCCTCGTCGTCGCCCACCTCGTCCTGACCCGGACGGGCGCCTTCGCGTCGGCGCAGGCGTGGAGCAGCACGAACATCGAGAACCTCGCCCGCCACCCGCTGGGCTCCGTCGCCGCCAGCCTGGTGTTCCTGAGCAACGGCCCGACGATCACACCCGGCACGGTCGTCATCGTCGTGGTCGGCATCGGCGGCGCCCTGTGGTGGCTGGAGTCCCGGTACGGGCTCGCCACGGCGGCCGTGGCGTTCGTCGGCGGCCACGCGGGGGCGACGGCCGTGACGGCGCTCGTGATCCTCGCGGCGGTGCGCGCAGGCGTGTATCCCGCCACCGTGCTCGCCGCGCCCGACGTCGGCGTCAGCTACGGCGCCCAGGCGGCCGCGGCGTGCGTCGTGGCGCTGCTGCCGTGGTGGGCGTCCGCGGCCGGCGGGGCGGTGCTCGTGGCGTGGCCGCTGCTCGACGCGACGTGGATCGGCGCGGTCCCGGACTTCACGACCGTCGGCCACCTCGTCAGCGCGGCGCTGGGGTTCGGGGTGGGGCTGCTCGTGCGGCGGCGGTCCCGGGCGTCGACGCGGCGAACGGGCTCGGCCGGATCCAGCCCGTGAACGCGCGGGCGAGGTCGGTCGGCCCGTCGAGGGTCAGGCGACCGGCGCGCAGGGCGTCGTCCCAGCTCAGCCGGGTGAGGTGGATGTCGACCAGGCAGCCCGCGTCGGTGCGCGCGATGAGGTCCTCGGTGTGGCCCAGCCCGCGCGAGCACAGCTCGGGGTGGGGGCGGCGCAGGATGAGCCAGGAGCGCTCCTCGGGCCGGTCGACGAGGTCGAAGCGCACGACGACCGTCCGCTCCGGGAGCCGGTCCACGTCGACGAGCTTCGTGGTCACCCACAGCACGTACGCGGGCTCGAGGTGGTGCGGCTCGATCTCCAGCCAGCGGGCGCCCCACTGCCCCATGGCGTCGGTGACGGCCTTGAGCTCGCGGCCCTTCTCGGTGAGGTCGTAGCACCGGCCGCGCCCGCTCGGGGCGGGCTCGCTCGTGATGATGCCGTGGCGCTCGAGCGTCGTGAGCCGCTGCGCGAGCAGGGCGGTGGGGATGCCGGGCGCGCCCTGGCGGATGTCGGTGAACGTCCGGCATCCGGCGAGCAGGTTGCGCACGATGAGCGGCGTCCACCGCTCCGCGAACAGCTCGGAGGTCCGGGCGATGGGGCAGAACTGCCCGTAGGTGCGCACGGCCCGAGGGTCGACCTCCCGGGAGCACGGGACAACTTCACTTTCTGAGCGTGGCGCGCGGGGGAGTCGTGAGGACCCTGACGGGCACGAACCCATCGCACCGATGACAGAGGTGAGCACCATGCTCCTCCCGGACCAGGCCCACGTCGTCCGCCCCGGCGAGGGCGCCGTCGCCGAGCTCGGCATCGCCCGCATGCGGGTGCTCGCCGCGGGCGAGACCACCGGCCGGACGTGCACCCTCGCCGAGTTCAGCGGCGGTCCCGGCGCCTGGACGGTCCCGCACCGCCATCTCGGGATGGAGGAGTCCTTCTACGTGCTCGACGGCTCCTTCGACGTGGGCGTCGGGGACACCGAGGTCCACGTCGAGCCGGGCGACTACCTGCTCGTGCCGCGCGACACCCGGCACGTGCTCGCCGCGGGCCCCGACGGCGGCCGGTGCCTCGTGCTCATGGTCCCCGGCGGGCTCGAGGACATGTTCTTCGAGCTCGGCGGGCTCAGCGCCGACGCCATCCGCGACCCCGCCGTCCGCGCCGCGATCTCCGCACGCCACGACTCGGTGCCGGCCTGAGCGGCGGTCAGTACTTCGGGCCCACGACCTCGTCCAGCCGCGCGACCGCCTCGCGCCGCGCCGCCGAGACCAGGTCCCACCTCGGTCGGCGGTACGCGACGCCGAGGCGGTCGAGTGCGGTCGTGGCGATGCCGAGGATGTCGGTCGACTTGTTCGAGAAGAAGTAGCGCGGGTATTCGTAGCGCTTGGTCCCGCTCTCCGTCTGCCTCTCGGTCCAGTTGGTGATCCGACAACCATCGGAGTGGAAGAGACCCCGGAGGAGCCTGCCGGGCTCGCGTTCGACGATCTCCTGCTGCCACGGCTCGAGAGCGATCCGGCGCGCGTGCTTGGGGCCGGCGCCGTGCTGTGGGAAGAGGCAGGGCCAGTGGGTCGAGTAGCTCTTGACGTCCGCGCAACCGATCCTCTGGACCGTGCAGACAGACGACGTCGGCATCACCGCCCGGAGGGATGCGCGGACCTCGGTCGCGATCCCGGGCCAGTCGTCGGCGCAGGCGATCGACAGTGCGGCGACCCCGCGACGCCCGATCGCGATGTAGCCGTCGCCCAGGTAGGAGCCGAGCAGGTACGCGTACTCCGCCTCGTCGAGTGGCCTCCCGTGGCAACGAGGACACGTGCGATCACGTCCGTCGTTGCGACGCGACCGTCGGTCGCCTCGGCACCAGTGGGCAACGGTTCCCCTCGGGACGCCGAGTTCCCGGGAGATCTCAGTTGGTCGGAGACCGAGGGATGCCAGCTCCTGGGCTCGGAGGACCACTGGTCTGGGATGCACGCCCTCAGACTGGTCCTGCACTCCGACATCCTCGTCGGCGTCGGAGAGCATGCGCCGGAGGCCGACCTCGTCGCCCGACTATGCTCCGATGCGTTCGGACCACCTGCTCGCGCGATTTCTGGGCCGGACAGACCGCCCCCGTAGCCCAAACGGCAGCAGGCAGCGGATTCAAAATCCGTACAGTGTGGGTTCGAGTCCCACCGGGGGCACGCGTCGCGACGACAAGATCCGGAATTGGTGAACGATCGCTCCGCTCAGCGGAGCACGCGCTCACCAACTGAGGATCTTGCCCGCCCGGGGCTGCGGGTCAGAGGACGAGCCCGGAGCCGTGTTACGCCCTCCACACGAGGTGAGCGTCACCGTCCGTGATCCCGGCTCCGCCAGGTACTGTCCTGAATCGAAACGGCCTGCCCGAACCGGCCTCCGGGGACGTGTCCACCGACCGGGGCGGGCGGGGCGGCCGTCCCGGGGCGATCGCAACGCCGCGCCGCCGGGGGGCGGCGCGACGACGCGTGAGGACCGGACGCAGCGGGGCGCGACCGGGCCCGGGACGAAGGAGCCGCTCATGAGCCAGCCGGCCGACACCATCAGCGAGACCGAGCCCGCGCCCGCGGCGGACGTGCCCGCCGGCCTGCGGGTGGTGGTCGCGGAGGACGAGGCGCTCATCCGGCTCGACCTCGTGGAGATGCTCCGCGAGGAGGGCTACGACGTCGTCGGCGAGGCCGGCGACGGCGAGGAGGCCGTGCGCCTCGCCCGCGAGCGCCGCCCCAACCTGATCATGATGGACATCAAGATGCCGGGCACCGACGGGCTCGAGGCAGCGCGCACGATCGCCGGCGAGCGCCTGGCCCCGGTCGTCATGCTCACGGCGTTCAGCCAGCGCGAGCTGGTCGAGTCCGCGCGGGACGCGGGCGCGATGGCCTACCTGGTCAAGCCGTTCTCGAAGACCGACGTCGTGCCCGCCATCGAGCTGGCCGCGTCGCGGTTCGCCGAGGTCACCGCGCTCGAGGCCGAGGTCGCCGGGCTCACCGACCGCCTGGAGACCCGCAAGGCCGTCGAGCGGGCCAAGGGCCTGCTGATGAGCAAGAAGAAGATGACCGAGCCGGACGCCTTCCGCTGGATCCAGCGCACCGCCATGGACCGCCGCACCACGATGCGCGCGGTGGCGGACGCGGTCGTCGAGACCTTCGGCTGACGCTACCGAGCGTGAGTAGCCCGCTCGGGTGACAGGCGTTCACCCACGGGCGCGCTGACGCGCTGACCAGGACGGATGCATCGGCACCGTCCCCCGCGCGGCCGTCACTCGGCCGTGACCTACCGTGGGCCCCCACCACGGAACGGGCACGGCAGGGGGTCGAGGCGGGTGCGGCGACGTCGTCGGGTCGGAGCGGTGACGGGTGCCGCGGTGGTCGCCGCGCTCCTGGTGCTCGCCGCCGGGTGCGGCGGCGCGGGCGGGTCGTCGGGCAACGGCGGCGACTGCGACACGAGCCGCGGCACGCTCGTCGTCGGACTCGTGGCCCCGCTGTCGGGCGAGCTCGCCTCCGTCGGGCTCGGCATGAAGAACTCCGCCGACCTGGCGGTCACGCAGGCCAACGCGCGCTGCGCGGTGCCGGGCTACCACCTCGCCGTGCAGAGCCAGGACGACCGCGCGGACCCGGCGACGGGCGCCGCGGCGGCGGCCACGCTCGCGCGCGACCCGTCGCTGATCGGGGTGCTCGGCCCGTTCAACTCGTCGGTCGCGCAGGCGGTGCAGCCCGTCCTCGGCGCGGCCGGCGTCGTCCAGGTCTCGCCCGGCAGCACCGCGACGAGCCTGACCCGCGGCGCGAACGCGGTGAACGCTCCGCTGCGCCAGTACCAGACGTTCTTCCGGACGGTGGCGACCGACGCGGTGCAGGGTCCCGCGGCCGCGACCTACCTCGCGCGCGTCGAGAACAAGCGTCGCGTCGCGGTGGTGTCCGACGGCAAGACCTACGGCGAGGGCATCGCCGGGGAGTTCGCCAAGCAGCTCGCCACCGAGGGCGGCGACGTCGTCGCCCGGATCACCGCGCCCCCCGGCAGCCCGCGCGCGGCCGTGGTCGCGCAGGTCGCCGCCGCCGCGCCCGACGCGGTGTTCTACGGCGGCGAGTACCCCGAGGCCGGGCCGCTCTCGGCGGCGCTCGCCGCGGGCGGCGTGAAGGCCCCCGTCGTCGGCGGTGACGGTGTGGTCAACCCCGGGTACGTCACGGCGGGTGGTCGCGAGGGTGACCTCGGCACCTCGGTGGGGCCGCCGCCGGAGACGCTCCCGGCGGCCCGCGGGTTCGTCGATGCGTACCGCCGGGCCGGCTACCCCGAGAGCATCGGGTCGTACGGCGCGTTCACCTTCGATGCCGCGAACGTCCTCGTCGACTCGGCCGTCCGCACGCTGGGGGAGGACGGCGAGTGGTCGTCCGCCCTGCGCCCGGAGATGGTCCGGTCGGTGCAGGGATTCCACGGGGACGGCGTCACGGGGCTGCTGTCGTTCGACCGTTTCGGCGACGTCAGCACCGACACCGTCACGGTGTACCGCGTCCAGGGCGGTCAGTGGTCGGTCGTCGGCCCGGCGGACTGACCGGGACCTGATCGGCGCCGGACGCACAGCGCACCCGACGTCCGGATCTCCACCACCGGACTGGACCGGTTCGGACGTTACGGTCCGAATACGACCGCGCATGCGCTTGCGCCCGCGAGCACACACCCCCTATACCTTCCACACCCGACCGGGCGAGAGAGATCACGCGACCCCGTCGTGACTCATCCGGCGTGTGACGGAGGTGGACGTGATCCGACGACGGCTCGCAGCCGCGGGCGCGCTCGTGGCGGCAGTCGCGCTGGTGCTCAGCGGCTGCGCCAACCAGGGAGGTGGGCAGGCGCAGGGTGGCGGACAGGCCGCCGGTGCGCCGAGCCAGCCCAGTGATGCGGCCCTGCCGGCCGGCAACGGCCAGGGGCGCTGCGCGCCGGGCACGTCGATCGGCTACGCCGGCACCATCGCCGGCCAGAACGCCGCGCTGGGCATCGCCATCGTCAACGCCGCCCAGCTCGCGGTCGACCAGCACAACCAGGCGAACCCGAACTGCCAGGTCACCCTGGTCCGCGCGGACACCGGCGGCACCCCGGACACCGCGGTCGGCCCGACCACCGCGCTCATCAACAACCCGGCCGTCCTCGGCATCGTGGGCCTGCCGTTCTCCGGCGAGTCCCGCGCCGTCGGCCCCGCCCTCAACGCGGCCGGCCTGGTCAACATCACTCCGTCAGCCACCAACCCCGGGCTGACCCAGAACGGGTGGACCAACTTCTTCCGCGGTCTGGGCAACGACGCGGTCCAGGGCCCGGCCGTCGGCCGCTACATCCAGCAGCGGCTCAACGCGCAGAAAGTCTGCGTCATCAAGGACGACTCGGACTACGGCATCGGGCTCGCCCAGCAGGTGACCCAGACGCTGGGCCCGGCCGCCTCGTGCCAGGTCGACGTCAAGACCAACCAGCGCGAGTTCTCGGCCGTCGTGGGGCAGATCCAGCAGCAGGCCCCGCAGGCGATCTTCTACGCGGGCTACTACCAGGAGGCCGCGCCGCTGATCCAGCAGCTGCGCGACGCCGGCGTGCAGACCACGTTCATCGGTCCCGACGGCGTGAAGGACGAGCAGTACGTCGTCAACGCGGCCGGCTCGGCCGACGGCTCGCTGCTCTCGTGCCCGTGCGTGCCGCAGGAGGGCTTCACCGACTTCTCGAACGCCTACCGCCAGGCCTTCGGCGTCGCGCCGCAGACCTACTCGGCGGAGTCGTACGACGTCACGACGATCCTGCTGCGCGGTCTCGACAGCGGCATCGCCGACCGGGCGGGCCTGCTGAACTTCGTGCGGACCTACAACGGCCAGGGCCTCACCAAGCGGTTCCAGTGGAGCCCCACCGGCGAGCTCACGGCCACCCCGGTCTGGATGTACCGGGTGCAGGGCAACCAGATCGTCACCGACACCCAGATCGGCTGACGCGCAGGAGCTGACACCCTCGGCCGCGTTCCCGCGCAGCGACGCGCGGGGACGCGGCCGTCGGTCGTCGGGGCCCCTCCCGAGCCCGGTGTGCGGCCCGCCACGGCGGGGCGGACACTGCCGTCCCGCACCTTTCCCGTGCCCGCCGCCGGCGGGCGCCCGACGCCCCCGGGGAGCGCGTCATCCCGTCTTCCGTTCTCGACCTCGCCGCGCTGCACGCAGCGCCGTTGATCGTGCACGCCGAGCCGTGGATCAACTTCGACGTCGGCCTGTTCTTCGACAGGTTCTGGGCGAACACGATCAACGGCCTCGCCTACGGCAGCATCTACGCGCTGGTGGCCCTGGGGTACACGCTGGTCTACGGCGTGCTCCAGCTGATCAACTTCGCGCACTCGGAGATCTTCGTCCTCGGGGTGTTCGGCACCTACCTGACGTTCCTCGCGCTCGGCTTCGAGCCCGGCGCGCTGCCGAACCTGCCGCTGCCGGCGATCATCCTCGACCTGGTCCTCGCGGGGCTCGTGGCGATGGCCGTGTCCGGCGCGGCCGCGGTGGGGCTGGAGCGGGTCGCCTACCGGCCCCTGCGGCGACGCAACGCGCCCCGCCTGGCGTTCCTCATCACCGCCATCGGCGCGTCGTTCGCGATCCAGCAGGTCATCCGCATCTGGCGGGGGTCGAACCCCGAGGGCACGATCCGCCTCGTCCCGCCGTCGCCGGTCTTCACGATCTTCGGCGCCACGGTGACCAACCTGCAGATCGTCATCATCCTGGCCTCGCTCGCCATGTTCGTGGTCGCGGACCAGTTCGTGAACCGCAGCCGCCTCGGGCGCGGCATCCGCGCGGTGGCCCAGGACCCGGCCACCGCGACACTCATGGGCGTCAACCGCGAGCGCGTCATCATGATCACGTTCCTCGTCGGCGGCCTGCTCGCCGGCGCGGCGGGGCTCTTCTACCTCATGACGATCCCGCAGGGGGCGGTCTACAACGGCGGGTTCCTGCTCGGGATCAAGGCGTTCACCGCGGCCGTGCTCGGCGGCATCGGCAACCTGCGCGGCGCGCTGCTGGGCGGGCTGATCCTCGGCATCGTCGAGAACTACGGGCAGAGCCTGTTCGGCGGCGACTGGCGCGACGTCGTCGCGTTCGTGCTCCTCGTGCTGGTCCTGATGTTCCGGCCGACGGGCATCCTCGGGGAGTCGTTGGCGAGGTCGCGGGCATGACCTCCACGAGAGAGCGGATGACCACCGTCTCGCACTGGTGGAACGCGCAGAGCCGGGCGGCGCAGTGGGGCTACATGGTCCCGGTCGTCGTCTTCCTGCTGGCGCTGCCCGTTCTGAACCCGCCGATCATCACGACCGAGCCCTACACCGACTTCCCGATCTCGCTGTTCAACGCGGCGGTGTTCGCGCTCATCGCGATCGGGCTCAACGTCGTCATCGGGCAGGCCGGCCTGCTCGACCTCGGCTACGTCGGCTTCTTCGCCATCGGCGCCTACACCGCGGCGCTGCTGTCCAGCCCGGACTCCGAGCTGGGCGTGCGCTACCCGTGGCTCGTGATCGTGCCGATCGCCATGGTCGTCACGATGATCTCCGGGGTCATCCTCGGGACCCCGACGCTGCGGCTGCGCGGCGACTACCTGGCGATCGTCACGCTGGGCTTCGGCGAGATCGTCCGGCTGCTCGCCGACAACGTCGACCCGCTGCGCGGCAACCGCGGGTTCCAGAACATCGCCCGGCCCGGCGGCGACTTCCCGGACGGCACGCCGATCTTCAGCCAGACCGACGCGCTCGGGTTCTACTGGCTCGCGGTGATCATCATCGTCATCGTCCTGCTGTTCATGGGGAACCTCGAGCGCTCGCGGGTCGGGCGGGCGTGGATCGCCGTGCGCGAGGACGAGGACGCCGCCGAGCTCTCCGGCGTCCCGACCTACCGGTTCAAGATCTGGGCGTTCGCCATCGGCGCCGCGGTCGGCGGTCTGTCCGGGACGCTGTTCGCCGCGCAGGTCGGCTACGTCAACAACCAGCGCTTCGACATCACGACCTCGACGCTCTACCTCGCCGCGGTCGTGCTCGGCGGGCAGGGCAACAAGGTCGGGGTCATCGTCGGCGCGTTCCTCGTGTCGTACATCCCCGACCGGTTCCAGTTCGAGCCGACCTACCGGTTCCTGATCTTCGGTGTCGCCCTGATCATCCTGATGATCTTCCGTCCGCAGGGGCTGCTCGGCATGCGCCAGCACCTCCTGGCCTACGGTCGCGAGGCGTACCAGAAGCTGTTCGGAGCCGGGGCGGCCGTCGCGCCGAGCGGGCTGACGGCGTCGTCGCGCGCCCGTGGTGACCTCGCCGAGGCCGAGCCGGACGACCACGCCGGCACCTCACCGCGGGGAGGTGGGGAATGAGCGAGCCGACGCGGCTGGACGGTGACCCGGGCGAGGGCATCCTCTCCTCCCTCGAGCACATGGACGCCGCCGAGCGGGCCGAGCACGACGCGGCGGTCGCGTCGTCGGTCGCGCCCGTGCGCGTCTCCACCGTCGCGCAGGGCGAGACCCTGCTCGCGGTCGACGGCCTGACCGTGCGGTTCGGCGGGCTCACCGCGCTCGACGACGTCACCTTCGACGTGAAGCGCGGCGAGATCCTCGGCCTGATCGGCCCGAACGGCGCCGGCAAGACCACCTGCTTCAACATCATGACCGGCGTCTACCGGCCGACCTCCGGCGACGTCCTGCTCGAGGGCCGCTCGCTCGCGCGGATGAAGCGCTACCGGATCATCCAGGAGGGCGTGGCGCGGACGTTCCAGAACATCCGCCTCTTCGGCGCGATGACGGCGCTGGAGAACGTCGTCGTGGGCACCGACGCCCGGCACCGGACCTCGATCCCCGGTGCCCTGCTGCGCCTGCCGCGCCACCGCCGCGAGGAGCGCGAGGGCGTCGAGAAGGCGATGGCGCTGCTGGAGTTCGTCGGCATCGCCGACCGGGCCGCCGACAAGGCCACCGCCCTGCCCTACGGCTACCAGCGCCGCCTGGAGATCGCCCGCGCGCTCGCGACGGAGCCCAAGCTGCTGTGCCTGGACGAGCCCGCGGCCGGGTTCTCGGCCACGGAGAAGGACGCGCTCTCCGAGCTCATCCTCAGGATCCGGGACGACGGGTACACCGTGGTCATCGTCGAGCACGATATGCGCGTCGTCCTCGGCGTCACCGACCGCCTCGTCGTGCTCGACTTCGGCCGCAAGATCGCCGACGGCGCGCCCGACGAGGTCCGGCGCGACCCGGCGGTGATCTCGGCGTACCTGGGCGGCGCGATCGACGAGGTCACGCCCGCGACCGCGGGGGAGGAGGACGGATGAGCCTGCTCGAGCTGGAGGACGTGCACGTCGCCTACGGCCGCATCCAGGCCCTGCGCGGGATCTCCCTGCGCGTCGAGGAGGGCCAGATCGTCGCCCTCATCGGCGCGAACGGCGCCGGCAAGTCCACGACGATGCGCGCGATCTCGGGGATCCTCGGTCTCCAGTCCGGCGCGATGCGCTTCGAGGGCGAGGACCTCACGTCCGTGCGCGCCGACCTGCGCGTCAAGAAGGGCATCAGCCAGGTACCGGAAGGCCGGGGGATCTTCCCCGGGATGACGGTGGCCGAGAACATCGACATGGGTGCCTACCTGCGCTCGGACCGGCGCAGCCCCGAGTTCGCCGCCGACCTGGAGCGGGTCTACACGCTGTTCCCCCGGCTGGCGGAACGCCGCTCCCAGGCCGGCGGCACGCTCTCGGGCGGCGAGCAGCAGATGCTCGCCATGGGCCGCGCGCTCATGGCGAGGCCGCGGCTCCTGCTGCTCGACGAGCCCTCCATGGGCCTCGCGCCGCAGTTCATCGCGCAGATCTTCCGCGTGATCGAGGAGATCAACCGCGAGGGGACCACCGTGCTGCTCGTCGAGCAGAACGCCACCCAGGCTCTCGGCCTCGCCCACGAGGCCTACGTGATGGAGACCGGCGAGGTCACCCGCTCCGGCACGGGCGCGGAGCTGCTCGCCGACCCGACGGTCCAGGACGCGTACCTCGGCGTGAGCTGACGGCGCCCGCGCCCGAGCGCCAGGGCGACCGCGTCGCGCAGGGCCTCGACGGGGTCGGAGACGGCGGCGTCGTGGCGCCAGGCCACGTAGCCGTCGGGACGCACGAGCACGGCGCCGCCGCCGGTGAGGCGGTAGGCCCGCGCGAGCCGGCCGTCGGGGTCGTCGAGGTGCGGGGCCGCGAGGCCCAGCGCCGCGGCCGCGGCCCGCCACGTCGCGTCGGCCGTCACGAGCGTGAGCCGGCCGTCCCAGAGGTCGAGCGTCGAGCGGCGACGCCCGTCCACGCGGGTCCACACGTGCGGGGCGCGCTCGCCGGGCGCCGCGGCGAGGTCCGCCGGGGCGACGAGCCCGTCCCCGGCACCGTCGATCACGGCCGAGGCGTACCGGGTCCCGAGGTCGCCGACGACGCCGTCGGACGGGTCGGTCTCGCCGGGGCGCGCCGAGCGGCGCGCGTTGCGCTCGCCGACCGGCCGCCGCTCGGCGACGTAGCTCGCGAGCAGCGCCTCGGCGGCGTCGCCGCGCGCGGCCCAGGCCAGCTTCCAGCCGAGGTTGTGCCCGTCCTGCACGGCGGTGTTGAGGCCGACGGCGTTGACCGGGGTCATCCGGTGCGCCGCGTCGCCGACGAGGAACGCCGCGCCCGCCCGGGAGGCCGTGGCGAGCTCCGCGTCGAGGTCGAAGACGGCGGTGCCGAGCAGGTCCGGCGCGAGGTCCGGGATCCCGGTGGCGATGCGCAGCAGGGCGGTCCAGTGCTCGTCGTCGACGGGGAGGTCGGCGTCGGTCGGGCACGGGCGGGCGTAGCCCCAGCGGTCGGTGCCCGCGTCCTCGCCGAACGCGATGATCAGCCCGGTGGCCTCCCCGCAGGTCAGGGAGTACAGCGCGTGGCGCCGCTCGCCGATCGCCGCCGAGAGGTCCGCGCGGAACAGCATCTGCACGTGCCGCCCGATCCCGCCGAGGGGTGTCGTGTCGATCCCGAGCGCCGCGCGCACGCGGCTGCGCGGGCCGTCGGCGCCGACGACGAACCGGCTGGTCACCGTCGTGGTGGCCCCCGTCGACCGGTCGACGACCCGCGCCCACGCGCCGGCGTCGTCGACGGCGAGGTCGGTGAGCTCGGTGTCGAACCGGACGTCGACCCCGGCGCGGCGGGCGGCGGCGAGCAGGATCGGTTCCAGGTGGTCCTGGGCGCAGCAGGCCGGGAAGGTCGGGCTCACCGCGAGCGCCTCGCGGGGCAGGGGGAAGCCGAGCGGGTTCTCGGTCATGTCCGGGTCGTCGAGGGTCGTTCCGAACAGGGCGCGGGGGACGACGTTCGAACTGGCGGCGCGCACCGCGTCACCGACGCCCCAGCTCCGGAAGATCTCCATCGTGCGGGTGCTCAGCCCCGAGGCCCGCGGGTGGATCGAGGTGGTGCGATGTCGTTCGACGACCACCACCTGCGCGCCGTGGCGCGCGGCGGAGATCGAGGTCGCGAGGCCGGCCGGGCCGGCGCCGACGACGAGGACGTGGGTCTGGTGGTGCTCGTGGTCGCTCATGGCATCGAGGGTCGCGACACCGGGGCCCGCGGCGGATCCGTGCTGACTACGGAACTACCGCGGCGCGCTCCGCCCAGCTCCGTAGCCCGGCGCGGTCGGTGGTCCCGGTCTTGGCGAGCAGCCGGGCGACGTGGGACTCGACGGTGCGCGCGGACAGGTGCAGGCGCGCGGCGATGTCGGCGTTGGTGCGGTGCTCCGCCACGAGGGCGAGCACCTCGGCCTCGCGGGCGGTGACCCCGAGCCGCCGCAGGTCCGGGGCGACCCCGTCCCCGGAGCGCCGGGTGGGGGCGCCGGCGGCGCGCAGCAGGTCACGGCACGTCCGGGCGAGCGCGCGGGCGCCGGCGTCGTCGCCCTGCTCGTGGACGGCGAGGTCGGCGCGCAGGGCGGGCACCGGGTCGCCCCAGCCGTCGCGCACCGCGGCGTCGAGGACCACCGTCCGCAGCAGCCGGTGCCACCACGGCCAGTCCGCGAGCACCGCGGACGCCTCGGCGGCGAGCGCGACCGCCTCGTCGGCGCGTCCCGCGCGCCCGGCGGCGATCGCGTCGGCGAAGACCAGGGCCGCGCGGTTGGGCACGGCGATCATGACGTGGTGGCCCCGCACGAGGGCGCGCGCCTCGGCGTCGCGGTCGCCGACCGCGGTACGCAGCAGGGGCCAGAGCCCGTAGAGCGGGATGGGTGCGGCGCTGCGGTGGGCCAGGACCGCGGGGACCGCGCGGTCGGCGAGGGCCGTCGCCCGTGGCAGGTCGTGGGCGAGCAGCGCCGTCAGCGCCGTCACCAACGGACCGGTCACCGCGACGTCGGCGGGGAGGTCCGGGCGGGACCGGGCCGCGGCGAGCAGCGTCTCCGCGCCGGCCGGGTCCCCGGTCAGCGCCGTCGCCGCGGCCGCGAACAGCTCGGCGGTGCCCTGGAGCGTGCCGAGGCGCAGGCGGCCGAGCTGGTCGATCGCCGGGACCAGGATCGCCAGCGCCGCGCGCGGGCCGTGGACGTGCAGGGCGGCGTCGGCGCGCAGCAGGTCGGCCTGGGCGGCCCGGGCGAGCATGCCGTGGCGCTCGGCGAGGTCGCGGGCGCGCGTGAGGTCGGCGGTCGTCGCGTCCCCCAGGGTCATCCGGCGCGCCCCGAGGGAGAACAGCGCCTCGACCAGCCAGGGTGTCAGGCCGTGCTCCGCCGCGGCCCCGACCGCCCGGCTGACGAGCGCGTCGCCGTCGACGTCGTCGACCGTCACCGCGCAGCGGGCCAGGACGAGGAGGGCCTCGCAGAGGGTGGCGGCGGCCTCGGTGGTGGCGTCGGTGACGAACGCCCGGTCCGCGGCGTCCACGGCCTCGCGGGCCCGCGCGGTGGCGACGATCGTGTCGCCGGACCCGAACGCCGCGTCGGCGGCGAGCACGAGCGAGCGCGGGTCGTCGGGGCGGGCGGCGCGGGCGGCCCGCTCGCCGGCCTCGGCGTACCGGCCGCCCAGCACGGCCGCGCGGGCGAGGCGCAGGCACAGGTCGGCGTGCTCGTCCCCGGTCACCTCGCCGGTGGCGAGGGCGGCGTCGCCGACGGCCAGGGCGGCGGCGGCCTCGCCGCGCAGGGTCAGCACGCGCACCCGGGCGGCGGCCACCCGCCCCGGCGCCGTCCCGAGCGCCTCGGCGCGCCGCAGGAGCTCGTCGGCGTGGCCCAGGGCGCCCCGGTCGGCGTCGTGGCGGGCGAGGTCGAGCAGGAGGTCGGTGGCCCGGGCGTGGTCGCCCGCGTCGGCGTGCAGGGCGGCGGACGCCTCCCGGTCGCCCGGGCCGTCGCGGGTCTCGAGCGCGGCCGCGAGCCGGGCGGCGACGGCCGCGCGGTCGGGTGGGAGGAGCGCGGCGAGGACGGCGTCGCGGGTGAGGGCGTGGCGCCAGGTCAGGCGGCCGTCCACGACCGCGAACAGGCCGCTGGCCGCCCCCGCCCGCAGGGCCGCGAGGACGGGCGCCTCGTCGAGGTCGGTGGCGGCGGCGAGCAGCCGGTGGTCGGGGTCCCCGGGCGCGACCGCGGCCGCGTCCACCACCGCGCGAGCGCCGGCGGGCAGGCCGTCGAGACGGTGCGCGACGAGGCCCGCCCAGCTCGCCGGCACCGTGCCGGACTCCGCGTCGAGCAGCTCGCGGACCAGGAACGGCAGCCCCTCGGAGCGCCGGAGGAGCTCGCCGACACGCGGCGTGTCCGCGTCGCGCGCGAGCACCGCGACGGCGTCGGCGTCGAGGCGCCGCGGGCGCAGGACGGTGACGTCGGGGTGCGCGTTGAGCGCGGTGCCGCCGGGCTCGTCGTCCCGGGCGGCGAGGGCGAGCAGCAGCGGCGCGCCGGCCACGGCGCCCGCGAGGTAGGTGAGCAGCGCGAGGGTGTCGGCGTCGGCCCAGTGCAGGTCGTCGAGCACGAGCACCCCGCCGGTGTCCCCGTGGAGGGCGGCGAGCAGCGCGAGCACGCCCTCGCCCAGCACGACGGCCGGGTCGGCGACGGGGCCGGCGGGGAGATCCGGCGCGTCGTCCTCGACCGCTCCCGGGACCAGCCGGGCGAGGGCGGCGCGGAAGGGGCGCAGGCGGGCGGTCGCCGGCAGCGGCCCGGCGCGCAGCGGACGGGCGAGGGCCTCGGCGACGGGGCGGTAGGCGCCGCCGCCGGGCACCGCACGGCCCGCGAGGACGGGGAGCCCGGCCGCGGCGGCGACGTCCGCGACCTCGGCGAGCAGCCGCGACTTGCCGATGCCCGCCTCGCCGGTCACCAGCAGCGACCCGCCGGTGCCGTCACCCAGCGCGGCGACGTGCTCGCGCACCGCCGCCCGTTCGGCCTCGCGGCCGACCAGGGGGACGCGCGGACCGGGCACGCGCCCCATTGCACCGCGCCCCGGGCCCTGCTGACCAGGGACGACGGGCGTGGTGCAGGAGGGAGCGAGGGGCGCCTTCGCTGCGTGCGAGGCAGTGAGGGACGCCTTCGCCGCGTGGGGCGCGCCGGTCGGCCGGGGAGCGAGGGGCGCCTTCGCTGCGTGCGAGGCAGTGAGGGACGCCCTCGCTGCGAAACCCCCGTGGGCGCCCGTCGATCAGCTCCCGGACCCCGGCGGGCGGGAGCGGTAGACGCAGGTGAGCTTGGCGGTGCACACGCGACGCTCCTGCTCGTCGGTGATCACGATCTCGAAGGTGCCGATCGTGCGGCCCACCGACAGCGGCGTGCAGACGCCGGTGACCTTCCCGTCCAGCGCGGACCGGTGGTGGGTGCAGTTCAGCTCGAGGCCCACCGGCAGGCGCTCCGGCCACCCGTGCATCGCGGCGGCGGTGGACCCGAGCGTCTCGGCCAGGACGCCGTTGGCGCCGCCGTGCAGCAGGCCGAACGGCTGGCGGTTGCCGGCGACGGGCATGGTGCCGACGACCCGGTCGGCCTCCCACGAGACGATCTCGATGCCCATCCGGGCGGCGAGCTGTTCGTCGGGGTACTGCACCTCGATCTCGGGCACCGCCACCGACTCGGGGGCGGACTCGGACGCCGGCGAACTGGTCATCCCCGCAGCGTAGGGCGGTGCCCGGAGCGGGGCCGCCCGGGCGGGCCGGGTGTGTCGGGGGTCGCGCCTAGACTCGCCGCGTGGCTCCGACCAGCACCGAGACCAGCCCTGCCGAGCAGCCCGCACCCACCCCGGACGCGCCGGCGGGCGGGCGAGCACGCCTGCTGCTGCTCGACGGGCACTCGCTGGCCTACCGGGCCTTCTTCGCCCTGCCGACCGAGAACTTCAACACCACGACGGGGCAGACGACGAACGCCGTCTACGGCTTCACGTCCATGCTCATCAACCTCCTGCGCGACGAGGAGCCCACGCACGTCGCGGTGGCGTTCGACGTCTCGCGCCAGACGTTCCGGGCCGAGACGTACGCGGCCTACAAGGCCAACCGCAGCGCGACGCCGGACGAGTTCCGCGGCCAGATCGACCTCATCAAGGACATCCTGGCCACGCTCGCGATCCCGGTGCTCGCGGTCGAGGGCTACGAGGCCGACGACCTCATCGCCACGCTCACCACGCAGGCCGTGGCCCAGGGCATGTCGGTGTCGATCTGTACCGGCGACCGCGACGCGTTCCAGCTCGTCTCCGACGACGTCACGGTGCTCTACCCGCGCAAGGGCGTGTCGGATCTCGTGCGCTACACGCCCGAGCAGGTCATGGAGCGCTACACGCTCACCCCGGAGCAGTACCCCGACTTCGCGGCCCTGCGCGGCGACCCGAGCGACAACCTCCCGAGCATCCCGGGGGTGGGGGAGAAGACCGCGCAGAAGTGGATCCGCGAGTTCGGTTCGCTGGACGCGCTGGTCGACCGGGTCGACGAGGTGCGGGGCAAGGCCGGCGACGCGTTGCGCGAGCACCTCTCGTCGGTGGTGCTCAACCGCCAGCTCACCGAGCTCGTCCGCGACGTCGACGGCATCGGCATGGGGCCCGAGGACCTCGCGGTGCGCCAGTGGGACCGCGACGCGGTGCACCAGCTGTTCGACCAGCTCGAGTTCCGGGTCCTGCGCGAGCGGCTGTTCTCCACGCTCACCGCGGCCGAGCCCGAGGCCGACGAGGGGTTCGAGGTGCGCGGCGCCGCGCTCGAGACGGGTGCGGTGGCCGACTGGCTCGCCGACCACGCCCGCGACGGCAGCCGCGTCGGGCTGTCGTTCCGGGGGCACTGGGCGCACGGCAGCGGCGATCTCGAGGGCATCGCCCTCGCGGCCGCCGACGGCGAGTCCGCCTACCTCGCCGTCGAGGCGCTCGACGAGGGCGACGAGAAGGCGCTGGCGGCCTGGCTCGCCGACGTCGACGTCCCGAAGGCCGGCCACGAGGTCAAGGGGCCGAGCCACGCGGTGCGTGCCCGCGGCTGGCGGCTCGAGGGCGTCACCAGCGACACCGCGCTCGCGGCCTACCTCGCGCGCCCCGGCGAGCGCAGCTTCGACCTCGCCGACCTCGCGCTGCGCTACCTGCGCCGCGAGCTGCGGGTCGAGGAGGGCAGCTCCAGCGAGCAGCTCACGCTCGACGGCGGCGAGGAGGAGGCCGACGCGGCGCTCGCGCAGGCCGAGATGCTGCGCGCCCGGGCGGTCACCGACCTGGCCGACAAGCTCGACGCCGACCTCGCCGAGCTCGGCGGCACCGCGCTGCTCACCGAGCTCGAGCTGCCGCTGCTCGCGGTGCTGGCCGACCTCGAGGCCGCGGGGGTGGCGGTCGACGTCACCGCGCTGCACGACCTCGAGTCCCAGTTCGGGGCGCGGGTGCAGGCGGCCGCCCAGTCGGCGTACGACGTCATCGGCAAGGAGATCAACCTCGGGTCGCCGAAGCAGCTACAGGTGGTGCTGTTCGACGAGCTCGAGATGCCGAAGACCAAGCGCACGAAGACCGGCTACACCACCGACGCCGACGCGCTGCAGACGCTCAACGAGTCGAACCCCCACCCCTTCCTCGAGCACCTGCTGGAGCACCGCGACGCCACGCGGTTGCGGGTCACGGTCAAGGGCCTGCTCGACGCGCTGTCCGACGACGGCCGCATCCACACCACGTTCAACCAGACGATCGCGCGCACCGGGCGCCTGAGCTCCACCGAGCCGAACCTGCAGAACATCCCGGTGCGCACCGCCGAGGGCCGCCGCATCCGCGACACCTTCGTCGTGGGGTCCGACTCCGCCGACGGCGCGTTCTCCGAGCTGATGACCGTCGACTACTCGCAGATCGAGATGCGCATCATGGCGCACCTTTCGCGCGACGACGCGCTGATCGAGGCGTTCCAGTCCGGCTACGACTTCCACTCGGCCACGGCGGCGCGGGTGTTCGGGGTCGCCGAGGACGAGGTCGACCCGGCCCAGCGCGCCAAGATCAAGGCGATGAACTACGGGCTCGCCTACGGCCTGTCCGCCTACGGACTCTCCGCCCAGCTCCGGATCTCCACGGACGAGGCGAAGGAGCTGATGGAGGAGTACTTCACGCGCTTCGGCGGGGTGCGCGACTACCTGCAGCAGGTCGTCGCCCAGGCCCGCAAGGACGGCTACACCAGCTCGATCCTGGGCCGCCGCCGCTACCTCGCCGACCTCACGAGCGACAACCGCCAGCGCCGCGAGATGGCCGAGCGCATGGCGCTCAACGCCCCGATCCAGGGCAGCGCGGCCGACATCATCAAGGTCGCGATGCTCGGGGTGCACCAGGCGCTGCGCGACGAGGGCCTGCGCTCGCGCATCCTGCTCCAGGTGCACGACGAGCTCGTGCTCGAGGTCGCCGCCGAGGAGAAGGAGCAGGTCACCGAGCTCGTGCGCCGCGAGATGGGCGCGGCCTTCGAGCTCGACGTGCCCCTCGAGGTGTCGGTGGGCTTCGGGCGCTCCTGGGACCAGGCCGCGCACTAGCCCCCGTCGTCCGCCCCGGCCTCCTCGTCCTTCGCATCCGCGGCGATCGTCATCGGCTCGTCGCCGCGCCGGTACTGCTCGGCGTCGAACAGCAGCTGGTGCCCGCACAGGTAGCAGCGCACGGCGACGAGGTACTCGATCGTCTCGTCGGCGGCGGCCGGCTGGAGCCAGCTGCGGGATCCCCGCCCCCCGACGTGGAGGACGCGCGGACGGGCGAGCACCTGCAGCTCGCCGCCGTCGCAGACCGGGCACGACGACAGCCCGAGGCGGGTGAGCGCGGCCGTGACCTCGCGCAGGAAGCTGCGTCGCCAGCGTGCCATCGCGCGATCGTGGCGCACCGTGACCCGGGTCCGCCCCCCGGGGACCCGGGCCCGGTCGGCCCCGGCCGCTGGTTACTGGCTGGTATCGCTCGCCAGGCGAGCGACACCAGCCAGTAACTGCCTCACCGCACCGCTTCCGTCGCGACGCCCGACGCCGGCTCCGCGGATTCCGCGAGCCCCCCGCGGAGCGCGAGCACGATCCCCAGGCCCGCGAACCAGGCGAGCGTCAGCACGGCGCCCAGATAGAGGTTCATCGGCCCGCCCGGCGCGAGGAACCCCGTCCGCCCGAACACCGTGATCGTCTCGACGATCTGCTCGGCGAGCGCCACCACGCCCAGGACCGTGAGCCAGCGGGGGAGGGCGAGCGCCCCGCGCGCCGAGGCCGCCACGACCGGGGCGAGCATCGTCACCGTCGAGCCCGTGAGGACCGGACCCCAGAACGCGGCGACGTCGAGGAGGGCGCGGGCGGTGCCCGCCTCGAGCATCCCCTGGTGCGCCGAGAGCGCGCCCCAGATCCAGCCCATGACGGCGGTCTCGGCGACGAAGGTGACGCCGCCGAGGAAGTACACGTCCCGGTACGGGCGCGGCAGCCGCTCGCGGACGAGGGCGACCGAGACGCCGGCGACCGGCGCGAACAGCGTGAGGCACCAGACGTAGGTGCGGACCGCCGTGCCGTGCGCGGCGAACCATGCGACGACCTCGTCGCCGGCCGCGGTGGCGTCGGGCGGAGTGCCGAGGGCGCCCGCGGCCGCGACGTAGAGGACGACCGAGGCGACGGTCGTGGTCAGCAGGACCGTCGAGGAGCGCATCGTCGACACCCCTCAGCCGTCGAGGAGCCCGAGCTGGCCGAGCATGTCGTAGGCGTCCCAGTAGAAGTGGGTGCTCGCGATGCGGCCGTCGCGCAGGACGTGGATCCCGGCGAACGGCACCGACACGGATCGCCCGGTGGCCGGGATCGGCGACCCGTCCGGGCCGGCGAGCGGACCGGTGTTCGTCCCCTCGAACCGGGACTCCTCGACGAGGACGTCGCCGTGGACCACCGCCCGGTCGACGATCACGCGGTTGTCCGGGAAGCCGGCCATGTTCTCGTCCCAGAACTCGAGCACCGCCTCGTGGCCCTTGCCCCCGAATCCCGGTGCCACGAGCTCGGCGTCGTCGGTGTAGCAGTCGCGGTACGCCACGCGGTCGCGGTCGTTCCAGAGTCGTGTCGCCACGTCCAGCAGGTCGGCCATCGCCGACACCCCCTCCTGATCACCCGGACCCGTGCCCGGTATCGGTCACTCTGGGTGAGCCGAACGGGCGGAACATCTGCCGAGTGGCAGACCCGGGCCGCGGATCGGGTGACGGGTGGTGGTCGCCGGAGCAGACTCCCCGTCATGACCGAGGGGGTGCGGTCGCGTCCGGCTGTGGCCGCGGCGCCGTTCGTGGGCCGCGACGACGAGCTCGCGACGCTGCGGCGGCTCTGCGCCGCCGACCGGCTGGTCACCGTGCTCGGGCCCGGCGGGAGCGGCAAGACGCGGCTCGCGTCCGAGGTGCTGCCGACCGTCGCCCCCGTCGTGCTGGGGGTGGTCGAGCTCGCGACGCGTGTCCCGGGCGACGACCTCTGGTCGGTCGTGCTCGCGGCGTGCGACCTGCGTGACGACCCCGCCGCGAGCCCGGTGGACCGCCTCGCCCACCGCATCGGCGACCTCGCCGGTGAGCGCGACGCCCTGCTCGTGCTCGACAACTGCGAGCACGTCCGCGACGCCGTCGCCGAGCTCGCCGGCGCGCTGCTGTCCCGGGCACCCCGCGTGCGCATCCTGGCCACCAGCCGGCTCTCGCTCGGCGTCCCGGGGGAGACGACCCTCCCGGTCGAGGGTCTCGCCGTGCCCGCGGCGACGGCCCTCTTCCTCGACCGGGCCCGCCGGGTCCGGCCGGACCTGCCCGACGCCGAGGAGACCACCCGCCGCGCCCGCCGGATCGCGATCGCGCTCGACGGACTCCCGCTCGCGCTCGAGCTCGCGGCCGCGCGCGCCCGGGGCCTGCCGCTGCGGGTCATCGAGGACGGCACGGCCCACCGCCTCGCGTTCCTCGACGCCGGTCCGGCCGGCGGGGCCCGCGAGCCGCGGCACCGCTCCCTGCAGGCGTGCCTGTCCTGGAGCACCGCGCTGCTCACCGACCGCACCCGGGCCGGCCTCGCCGCGCTCGCGGCGGTCGAGGGTCGGTGCTCGCTCGACGCTGCCGTGGCCGCGGTCGGACCGCCGCGGGCGCCCGGCGAGGCCGACGCGGTCGCGGTGATAGAGGAGCTCGTCGACCACTCCCTCGTGCGGTTCGCGCCCGACGACGGCGGCTCCTACCTCGTGCTCGAGACCGTGCGGGAGCACGCGCGCGAGCTCGTCGCCGACGAGAGGCGCCGGGCCCTCGCGAGGCTCACGCCCTGGGTGGCCGCGCTCGCCGCCCGTGCCCGTCCCGCCCTCGAGCGCGCGGACCTCGACGTGCTGGCCCGCCTCGACGGCGACGCCGCGGCGATCCGCGCGGTGCTGTCGCCCACCGACGGGCGTGCCGGCGCGGTGGCCGCCGACGTCGTCGCCGATCTCGCGTTCTGGTGGTCGCTGCGCGGACGGTGCCGCGAGGGGCTCGACCGCGCCGCGCGGCTCTCGGCCGCCCGCGCGGACGCCGGGGAGCCCGTCGGGGACCGGCTGCGCTGGGCGCACGCCTTCCTCGCCCTCTACGGCGGCGACGTCGAGACGGGCCTCGGCCTCGCGGTCGCCGTCGCCGAGGACCCGGCGGCCGCGGACGACGTCCGCGGCCGGGCGATGATCCTGCTCGGGATGGCCCAGGGGTTCGACGATCCGGCCGGCGCCGCCCCGGTGCTCACCGGTGCCGCCGAGCTGGCGCTCGCGGCGGGGGACCGGTGGGGCCGGGTCGAGGCCCTCCAGGTCCTCGCGTACACCCATCTCTGGCTCGGTGACGCCGCGGCCGCGCTCGCCGCCGCGGACGCCGCCCGGCCCGCCCTCGACGAGCTCGGCCACCACCAGCTGCGGGCGTGGGACGACGCGATACGCGCCGAGGTCGCGAGCCTGCGGGCCGACGTGGCGGAGGCGCTCGCCCACGGGCGCGCGGGGCACGCGCTGGCGGTCGGGATCGGCGAGCCCCTGAGCGCGACCTGCGCGCTGCTGCCCGCGGTGCGGGCCCTGTGCCGGACCGGTCGGGTCGACGAGGCCGCGGGCCTCGTCCGGGCGCACGGACCGTTCCTCGACGACCACCCGGGCCTGGGGGCGGTGGAGGCCCTCGACGCGTGCCGCGCCCACGTGGCGCTGTGGTCGCACCCGCCCGGCCCGGTCGACGCCCTGGCCGGATCGCTCGAACAGTGGGCGGAGCAGGGCCTCACGCTCATCGCGGCCGAGGTCGGCGGCGTCCTCGCGGTGGCCCTGCTCGCCGCCGGCAACCCCGGTCGCGCGCTCGCGCTCGCCGACGCGGCCCGGACACGGGCGCACGACCGGGGCGCCCGGGAGCTGGGAGTGGCCGCCGGCCTGGCGCACGCCGCGGCCCGCCGGGCCCAGGGCGGTGACGTCGCCGCCGACGCGCACGACGCCCTCGCGGCGGGGCACGAGGGCGGCTTCACGATCCAGGTGCTCGACGCCCTCGCGCTGGTCGCCGGCGTCGCCCTCGACGCGGGGCACGTCACGACCGCGCTGCGCCTGCACGCCGCGCTGGAGACGGCCCGCCGCGCCCGCGGGCTCGCGGTGTCCCCGCTGGCCCGGGCGGTGCTCGCCGGCGGGACGGTCGACACGGCCGCCGCGACGCTCGACGAGGCGGAGCGCGAGCGGGCCCTCCAGGAGGGCTCGTCCCTCGACCTCGACGGCGCCGTGGCCTACGCGCGCCGCGCGCGGGGAGCGCGCGGCCGGCCGCGCAGCGGCTGGGACAGCCTGACCCCGACCGAGCGCGACGTCGTGGTGCTCGCCGCGCGCGGGCTGCGCAACCAGGCGATCGCCGACCAGCTGCTCATCGGCACCGGCACGGTCCGGACCCACCTGCGGCGGATCTTCACGAAGCTGGACCTCACGTCGCGCAGCGAGCTCGCCGCCGCGGCCGCCCGGCGCGGGATGTGAGCCGGACGGGCCGTACTGGTACTGGTACGTGAGGCGGCACGGAGCGCAGCGGAGCTGCCGCGCCGGAGGCGGGCGCCAGAACCACGCGCTACGGTGGTACGCGTGAGTACCGAGCACCTCGACGTGGTCATCGTCGGCGCGGGCCTGTCCGGGATCGGCACGGCGTGCCACCTCGAGCGCGACCTGCCCGGCACGAGCTACGCCGTGCTGGAGGCCCGCGAGGACCTCGGCGGCACGTGGAGCCTGTTCCGCTACCCGGGCATCCGCTCGGACTCCGACATGCACACGCTCGGCTACCGCTTCCGGCCCTGGAGCAGTGCGACGGCGCTCGCCGACGGCCCGTCGATCCTGTCCTACGTCCGGGACACGGCGGCGGAGTTCGGGGTCGACCGGAAGATCCGCTACGGCCACCGGGTCACCCGCGCGTCGTGGGACTCCGGGGCCCAGCGCTGGACCCTCGAGATCCCGGGTCAGGCTCCGCTGACCTGCTCGTTCTTGCTGATGTGCTCGGGCTATTACCGCTACGACCACGGCTACACGCCCGACATCGCCGGCCTCGACCGCTTCGGCGGGACGGTCGTGCACCCCCAGCTCTGGGATCCGGACCTCGACCACGCCGGCGAGCGCGTCGTCGTCATCGGCAGCGGCGCGACGGCGGTGACGCTCGTCCCCGCGCTGCTGGAGGGCGACCGCGCTGCCGCCCACGTCACCCAGCTGCAACGCTCGCCGAGTTACGTGCTCTCGATCGGGCGCACCGACCCGGTCGCCGAGACGTTCTCGCGGTGGCTGCCGCGGGCGGTGGCCGACCCCCTGACGCGTGTCAAGAACATCGCCCAGATCATCGCGCTCTACCAGATCAGCCAGCGCTTCCCCGGGTTCGTGCGCGGTCTGCTGCGCAAGGCCACGCAGGCCGCGCTGCCCGAGGGCTACGACGTCGACACGCACTTCAACCCGCGCTACGACCCGTGGGACCAGCGGATGTGCATGGTCCCGGACGGCGACCTGTTCCGGGCGATCCGTTCCGGTCGGGCGGAGGTCGTCACCGACACCATCGACACGGTGACCGAGACCGGCATCCGCCTGACGTCGGGCCGCGAGCTCCCGGCGGACGTGATCGTCACGGCCACGGGTCTGACGCTCCAGATGTTCGGCGGCGCCGAGATCGTCGTCGACGGCGAGCCGGTGCACCTGCCCGACACCATGGCCTACAAGGGCATGATGCTCTCCGGGGTGCCGAACCTCGTCTACATGATCGGCTACACGAACGCCTCGTGGACGCTCAAGGTCGACCTCGTCGCCGAGTACGTCGTCCGCCTGCTGCGCCACCTGCGTGACCGGGGGCTGGGGACAGCGGTTCCCGAGCGCGACCCGGAGGTGGGGGAGGCGCCGTTCCTCGACTTCGGCGCCGGCTACGTCCAGCGCTCGATCGACGAGCTGCCGAAGCAGGGCACGCGCGCGCCCTGGCGCCTCGCGATGAACTACGCGATCGACGCCGTCGCCCTGCGCCGCAGCCGGGTCGACGACGCGGCGATGCGCTTCGTCCCGGCGGGCGAGCGCCGCCTGCCGCAGGACGAGCGCGCCGCCGGGTGAGGCCCGTGGAGCCCGTGGAGCCCGTGGAGCCCGTGGACCCCGAGGCCCCCGTCGGCACCGTCGGCACCGTCGGCGTCCTCGCGCCGGGGGCGATGGGCGCGGCGCTGGGCGACTGCCTCGCGGCCGGCGGCCACCGGGTGCTGACGAGCCTGGCGGGCCGCTCCGCGGAGACCGTCGCGCGCACCACGCTCGAGGACGCGGGCACCCTGGCCGACCTCGTCCGCGCGGTGGACGTCCTGATGCTGGTCGTGCCGCCGGGCGCGGCGCGGAGCGCCGGGTGGGATGTCGCCGCCGCCTGCGGCGCGACCGGCGCCCGGCCGCTCGTGGTCGAGCTGGACGCGGTCGCCCCGGCCACCGTCACCGCGATCGCGGCGGACCTGCCCGGCGACCTGGTGGACGGTGCGATCTCCGGTCCGCCGCCCCGCCCGGAGAGCGGGGCGCCGACACGGGTCTTCCTCTCCGGTGCCCGCGCGGCGGAGGTCGCGGCCCTCGCGGCCCCCGGCGTGCGCTGGATCGAGCTCGACGGGCCGGTGGGCGCCGCCAGCGCGGCCAAGATGTGCACGGCCTCGGTGCGCAAGGGGTTCCAGGCGCTGCTGGTGCAGGCGCTCGTCACCGCCGACGAGCACGGCGTGCTGCCCGCCGTGCTCGAGGACGTCCGCCTCGACTTCCCCGACGCCGGGATCGTCCCGGCGGCCGTCGCGGCCACGAAGGCCTGGCGCTTCGTCGACGAGATGACCGAGATCGCCGCCACCCAGGAGGGCGCCGGCCTCACGCCCGCCCTGGCCGACGGTCTCGCCGCCGTCTACCGCGACCTCGCCACGAGCGCCTGGGGTGGCCGCCGGCCCGACGAGGTCCCGGCCGACCTCGACGACACGAGCGGGCTGCGGCCCGGCGACGCGGTCTGAGGCCCTCCGCAAGGTCACCGGAGAGTCACGGACCGTGACCCAGCAGTCGGCCCGGGCGAGATGAGCCGACCGGCGCAGCCGCGAGGGCCGCACGCCGGGGCGCACCGCGTCGATGGCCCGGGGCGGACCCACCACCGGTCGACGCACCGACTCTTTCGGAGCCTTTTTCCGGCGTTCCTCCGCTCGATCTTCGTCTCGGCCGGACGGTCCAGGCGACAGCCTCCGAGCGGGTGATCTCATTTCCGTCGTCCGGACGCGAACGACGCCGGATCTATAGCGCTCCGTGAGATCCGACGCCACTCATCGGTCATTTCGACCGGGGTGGTCTCGTTCGCCGACCAGACAACGAGGACGCTGCGTGTACGGTTCCGCCGTTCCTCATCCGGACGGCGACTTTCGTAGGGACGGTGAAGCGCCCGCATGGCCCGTGTCCTGGACTACCTCCCCCACGGAGACATGGTCGACGATGCGTCCTGGCTGCGGCGTCATCGATTCCTGCTCACGGTGCTGGTGACCCTCGCGCCCCTGCTCCTGGTCTTCGGGCTCCTGGTCGGCAACACGCTGCTGCTCGCCGGCCTGGTCGCCCTGGTCCCGCTGGTGGCCGCGGCCGGCGGACGGTTCGTGCCGGGCCGGCTGGCCGGCGAGATCTTCGTGTCCGCCGGTCTGTCGGCGGCGTGTGCGGGCCTCGTCATCCTCTCCGGCGGGTACATCGAGGCGCACTTCTCGTTCTTCGTGATCATCGGCTTCCTCATGCTCTACCAGAGCTGGGTGCCGTTCGCGGTGAACATCGGCTTCACCACGCTCTCGCACGGGCTCGGCACGCTGCTGGTGCCGACGCTGTTCTTCAACCACCACGCCGCCCAGCACTCCCCGTGGCTGTGGTCGCTGATCCACGGTTTCGCGGTCCTGCTCGCCTGCGCGGGCGTCGCGATCTTCGTGAAGATCACCGAGGACGAGCAGCGCCGTCGCATCGAGCTCACGAAGGAACTGCACGAGCAGAAGGTCCGCCAGCAGGAATTCACGTCGGGCCTGCTGCTGAACCTCGCGCGGCGGAACCAGAGCATGTTCCACCGGCAGCTGGACATCATCAACGACCTCGAGGAACGCGAGCGCGACCCCGACGCGCTCGCGGACCTGTTCCGGCTCGACCACCTCGCGACCCGCGTGCGCCGCAACGCGGAGAGCCTGCTCGTGCTCTCGGGCGAGCAGCCCGCCCGCGTGTGGTCCGAACCCGTGGCGCTGCGCGACGTCGTGCGCGCCGGCGTGGCCGAGACCGAGGACCTCGACCGCGTGACCCTCGTCGTCGACGAACGTCCCAAGATCGTGGGCAGCACGGTCGCCGACCTGACCCACATGATCGCGGAACTGGTCGAGAACGCCGCGCGGTACTCGCCGCCGTCCGCACCCGTCGTGATCCAGACGCGCAGCTACCACCGCGCGCCGGGCTCCCAGCTGCTCGTCATCGAGGACACCGGCATCGGCATGCCGCCCCCGGAGCTCGCGGCGGCCAACGAGCTGCTGGCCGACCCGCAGGAGGTGGACGTCTCGGCGGCGGCCCGCCGGCTCGGGTTCCACGTCGTCTCCCGGCTCGCCGAGCGTCACGGCATCCAGGTCTCGCTCACGCCGACCCCCGGGTGCGGCGTCACCGCGGTCCTGATGCTGCCCGCCGCGCTCTTCGCCGACTCCATGGCGTCCCAGCCGACCGTGCCGGCCGTCGGCGGGCGCGGGCTCGAACGGGTCCCCGCCTCGGCCGTCCCCGCGCCACGGCGCGGGTCGGCCGACAACGGCCACGTCGCCCCCGACCGCGCGACGGACGCCCGGCCGCCCAGCGGCCCGATCGCGCTCGACGGCCGCCACTCCTGGCCGGGGGTCGGCGGCTCCGACGGTGCCGACGACACCGGCGGGTCGGGCGCGGAGACGCCCCGGCGCGGGGCCCACGCCGCGCCCGGTGGGGACGAGGGTCCCGTCCCGTCGCGCGACACGGGCGCTGCCGGGGACCCCCACGACACCCTCGAGGACGTCCCGCCGGTCGGGGTGGGCGCCGACGGCACGGGCAGCACCGATGGCACCGGTGGCGACGGCGGTGGCCCCGGCGCCGCTGCCGGTCCGGGGACGGCGCCCGCCGCTGCCGAGCGGACGGCGACCCGCCGGGGCCTGATCCACCCGATCGTCGTCCCGCCTCCCGGGCCGGGCGACGCGCCCGCCGACGACGGGACCGCGGGCACCACGCCCCGTCGGGCCCCGGTCGGGCAGGCCTCGCCGGTCTCCCCGACCGGCACGGGGGAGACGCCGGCCGCGGACGACGCCCCGGGCGCTCCCACACCCCGCCGGTCCAGCGAGGACGCCCCGGCGGTCGTGGGACCGAACGGCCTCGTGCTGGCGCGGCGGCGTCCGCAGACCCACCTCGCGCCGGAGCTGATCCGCAAGACCCCCGGTATCCCGGCGGCCACCGCGCCGGGGCCGGCCGGCGGACCGGGGTCGGCATCGGGGGCGGCCGGGAACGGCGCTCCACCGGCCCGGCACGGTCAGCCGGGAGCGCGCAGCGCGATGGACGCGCTCTCGGCGTACCAGGCCAGCCGGGCCGCGGCCCGGTCGGCGATCGGCTCCGGCGGTCCCGAGGGCACCGCCGGCGCGGGCGATCCCGCCGAGCCGGTCGAGCACCACCACCCCCACCACGACAGCACCTCCGGGAGGCCGACGTGAGCGCACCGACCGACAGCGGACTGGACTGGCTGCTCTCGGAGTTCGCCGTCGGCACCCCCGGGGTGCGCCACGTCCTCGTGGTGTCCGCGGACGGGCTGCGGCTGGCGGTCAGCGACGGCGTCGACGCCCACCTCGCCGACCAGCTCTGCGCGGCGGTCTCGGGCCTCGTGAGCCTGGCGCGGGGGACGGCGACGCTGCTGGAGGCCGAGCCGGTCAACCAGACCATCGTCGAGATGGCCGGTGGCTACCTGTTCGCGACCTCGATCAGCCTCGGCTCGACCCTCGCGGTCGTCACCGACCGCACCGCCGACATGGGGCTCGTCGGCTACGAGATGACCATGCTCGCCTCCAGGGTGGGGCACGCGCTCACCCCGGGCGCCCACGCCGGGCGCACCGGGGACACGACAGCGCCGTGACCGTGGACCGCCGCCAGCGTCCGCAGACCGAGGGCGGGCGGGTCGTCCCCAACTACGCCTTCACCGCGGGCCGCACGCGCTCGACGGCGGGGACGGACATGCCCATCGAGGCGCTCGTCACCGCCACCGAGCTCGGCCTCGGCGCGGCCGCGGGCCTGCCGCCCGAGTCCCGGGCGATCGTGGAGGCCAGCCGGGAGCCCCAGTCGCTCGCCGAGATCGGCGCGCTGCTCGGGGTCCCGATCGGCGTCGCCCGGGTGCTCGTCAGCGATCTCGCCGCCGAGGACCACCTCGCCGTCCACCTGCCGCTCGTCGGGACCGATGGTCGCCCCCGGCGTGAACTCCTGGAGAGGCTGCTCGATGGACTCCGTGCACGATGACCGGGCCGGCGGGGCGGCCACCCGGGTCGTCCCCGAGCGTGACCTGCTCCCGCTGAAGATCCTCGTCGCGGGCGGCTTCGGCGTCGGCAAGACGACGCTGGTGGGGGCGCTCTCGGAGATCCCGCCGTTGTCGACCGAGCAGCAGATGACGAGCCTCTCCGACGGCGTCGACGACGTGAGCATCGTCCCGGAGAAGACGACGACCACGGTCGCCATGGACTTCGGCCGGGTCACGATCGACGACGCGCTGGTGCTCTACCTCTTCGGGACGCCGGGGCAGTCGCGGTTCTGGTTCATGTGGGACGAGCTGGTGCGCGGGGCGGTCGGCGCGGTCGTCCTCGTCGACCTGCGCCGCATCGACGACTGCTTCGCCGCCATCGACTACTTCGAGAACCGCGGCGTGCCCTTCGTGGTCGCGCTCAACGGGTTCCCGGGCACCGAGGGCGTCGACGACGACGTCGTGCGCGAGGCGCTGGCCGTGCCGCCGGGCTGCCCGATCGTGCACGTCGACGCCCGTGACGACGCCTCGTGCACCGCCGCGCTGATCGTGCTCGTCGAGCACGCGCTCGCCCGCAGCGGGTGAGGACGGGCCGAGGGAGCTCAGCGCAGCGCGGACGCGGGGCGGACCTCCCACAAGGTCCACAGCGGGCGGTAGCCGTGCCGCGGCCAGAACACGGAGGAGAGCGGGTTCGGCGGGTTGTAGTAGAGGTAGGTGCCGCGCGCGCCCGGTGGTTCGAGACCCGGCAGCGCCGCGGTGACGAGGGCGTGGCCCACCCCGTGGCCGCGCCGTCCCGGCAGCACCGAGGCGCAGTTGACGTAACCCCACCGGCCGGTCGGCAGCAGGCCCGCGAGCCACGAGCCCGTGGTGACGTCGGTGAGCCCGCACTCGAGGAGCCCGACCGCCCGCCCCTCCCGTTCGGCGAGGTGGATCGGCTCGTCGCGGGCGAAGCGCTCGCGCAGGGCCGTGCGCTTGACCGCCTCGGCGTCCGGGCGCAGGACGCTGCCGCCGACGGCGCTGGAGTAGGCGATCTCGTGCATGGCGAGCTCGAGGCACGCCGCGAGGTCGTCCTCGCGGGCGCGGCGGACGACCAGGGACGGGTCGTGCGACGCGGGGCCGGGCGGGGGGCCTGCGGGGCGGACCGCGAGCACGGCCAGCGGTACCAGCCCGTGGTCGAGGAAGGCGCGGGCGGCGACGACGTCGCGACTCGGCCACGTGACGACCGCGGCCGAGTCGGCGGCCTGCCGCACCCGAGGGGGAATCCGTCGGCGCCACTCGGCGACCAGGCCGTCGGCGCCGGCGCGTCCGGCCGCGCCGAGGACCGGGTGGAGCTCGGTGACCTCGGCCGCCGACCAGAGCAGCGGCGAGCTGCCCGGCGGCCAGCTGTGGTGGGTCAGGACGCCGGCGGCCTCACCGGCGGCGTCGTCGGCGACCACGATCACCTCACCCGGCGGGGGCGGCATCGCGGCCGGCAGGCCGGGGTCGAGCTCGGCGAACCGGGCGTGCTGCTCGTGCAGGAGGTCGGAGAGTACGACCTCGGGAGCGCGTCCCGAGGGCGTCGCCCGCGACCGGCCGATCACGGCGGCGTCCCGGTCGTGGCCGGACGCCGGCAGCAGAAGATCGCCGTGCCGGGGAACAGCGCGCCCCGCAGCGGGGACCACTGGCCCCACACCTCGTCGAGGTCGTCGGGCCACTCGGGTTCGACGATCCCCTCGAGCGCCAGCCCGGCGCCGACGACGTCGGCCACCCGGTCGGCGATCGTGCGGTGGTGCTCGACGTAGACGACGCGGCCCGCCGCGTCGACCTCCGCGTAGGGCGTGCGGTCGAAGTACGACTGGGAGACCGTCAGGCCGTCGGGGCCCGGGTCGTCGGGGAACATCCAGCGCATGGGGTGGTTGACGGCGAACACCCACGGCGCGCCGGGCCGCAGCACCCGCGCGACCTCCCGCATCACGGCCCGCGGGTCGGCGACGAACGGCACTGCCCCGAAGGCGGAGAACGCCGCGTCGACGCACCCGTCGCGCAGCGGCACCGCCCCGGCGTCGGCCTGCACGAGCGGCACCGCGGTGCCGGTGCGCCGGTCGGCCTCACGGGCCTGGCGCAGCATGCCCGCGGAGAGGTCGAGGCCGACGACCCGCGCGCCGGCGCGGGCGAGCCAGCGACTGCACGACGCCGCGCCGCAGCCCACCTCGAGGACCGTCCGGCCGCGCAGCCCGGCCGGGTCGCCGAGCAGCCGGGCGTCCGCCTCGCGCAGGCGCTCGGGGCACCACACGAAGTCCGCGTCGCCGAGGAACGCGCCGTGCTCGGCCTGGTAGTCGTCGGCGTCGGCGTCCCACCAGGCGCGGCTGGCCGCGCTGGACTCGCCGGGCCCGACCGCGCGGCGGGCGATGCCGGCGGCCCCGAGCGCTTCCTCCGCGGACGCCCTGTCCGGAGCCGCCCTGCCCGGAGCCGCCCTCTCCGGAGCCGCCCTCTCCGGAGAGGCCCCGCGGGCGTCCCCGGCCGCGTCCGCGGGCGGGGGAGGGGTCGGCACCGGGGCATCCTGACACGCCCGGACGCGGGGGCGCCCCGGCCGTCGTGGCCGGTCACGACGGAGATCGTCACCGGCGGTCCGCGGTGATCGGGGGCGCGTCAACCCTCCGGACACGGAGCAGGCGACACGCCGTGAGAACCGCCTGCGACACGCCGGGTTCTGCTGGGGGGCGACCCGATTGCCGGTCCGTGTCGGACGCGGTTACGATGAAGGTCCACGTCAGTGGTGTCTCGCCCTGTCCGCGTCCCGCCCTCCGGCGGTGGCGGCGGGTCTCGTCTCCACCTCAGCGTTCGCCGGGTCCAGCGGTGCTCGCGTCAGGTCGACGGCTCCCTGCCGTGGTGTCCCTGCACGCTCGATCTGACCATGTTCCCGGAGCCGTCCACCGTATGTCCATCGACACCCACACCGCCCCGACGACGACCAGCCCCCAGGTGGCTGTGAACGACATCGGGTCGGAAGAGGACTTCCTCGCCGCCATCGACCAGACGATCAAGTACTTCAACGATGGCGACATCGTCGAAGGCACCATCGTGAAGGTCGACCGGGACGAGGTCCTCCTCGACATCGGCTACAAGACCGAGGGCGTCATCCCCTCGCGTGAGCTGTCCATCAAGCACGATGTCGATCCCAACGAGGTCGTCGCCGTCGGCGACGAGGTCGAAGCCCTCGTCCTCCAGAAGGAGGACAAGGAGGGCCGGCTGATCCTGTCCAAGAAGCGCGCGCAGTACGAGCGCGCCTGGGGCACGATCGAGCAGCTCAAGGACAACGACGAGCCCGTCAAGGGCACCGTCATCGAGGTCGTCAAGGGCGGCCTCATCCTCGACATCGGCCTGCGCGGCTTCCTCCCGGCCTCGCTGGTCGAGATGCGTCGCGTCCGCGACCTCCAGCCCTACGTGGGCAAGGAGATCGAGGCCAAGATCATCGAGCTGGACAAGAACCGCAACAACGTCGTCCTCTCCCGCCGTGCGTGGCTGGAGCAGACCCAGTCGGCGGTGCGCAGCGAGTTCCTCAACCAGCTCGCCAAGGGCCAGATCCGGTCCGGCCAGGTCTCGTCGATCGTCAACTTCGGTGCGTTCGTCGACCTCGGCGGTGTCGACGGTCTGGTCCACGTGTCCGAGCTGTCCTGGAAGCACATCGACCACCCGTCCGAGGTCGTCGAGGTGGGCCAGGAGGTCAAGGTCGAGGTCCTCGACGTCGACCTCGACCGCGAGCGGGTCTCCCTGTCGCTCAAGGCGACGCAGGAGGACCCCTGGCGTCAGTTCGCCCGCACCCACCAGATCGGCCAGATCGTGCCCGGCAAGGTCACGAAGCTCGTGCCGTTCGGTGCGTTCGTCCGTGTCGACGAGGGCATCGAGGGCCTGGTCCACATCTCGGAGCTGGCCGAGCGCCACGTCGAGGTGCCGGAGCAGGTCGTCCAGGTCGGCAACGACGTCATGGTCAAGGTCATCGACATCGACCTCGACCGTCGCCGCATCTCGCTCTCGCTCAAGCAGGCGAACGAGGGCATGACGCCGGAGACCGAGTTCGACCCGGCCCTCTACGGCATGGCCGCCGAGTACGACGACGCCGGCAACTACATCTACCCCGAGGGCTTCGACCCGGACACCGGCGAGTGGCGCGAGGGGTACGAGTCGCAGCGCGAGGAGTGGGAGCGCCAGTACCAGGCGGCCTACGCCCGTTACGAGCAGCACATCGCCCAGCTGCAGCGCACCCAGGAGCAGGAGGCCGAGGCCGCCGAGGCGGCGCCGGCCAACTACTCCTCGGGCGGGCCGTCGGAGGGTGGCGGCTCGGACGAGGAGCGCGACGACGAGGACCCGGGCCAGGGCCCGCCGTCCCAGTCCGGCGGCGGCGCGCTGGCCAGCGACGCCCAGCTCGCGGCGCTCCGCGAGAAGCTCTCGGGCGGCTGATCGTCAGCTCCTGAGCTCGACCGACGGGCCCTCACCCCTCGCGGGGTGGGGGCCCGTCGTCGTGTGCGGGGGGTCGTTTGCAGCGAACGCGCTGTTCGCTGCTTCTAGGCGTTT
>NZ_JBTWNF010000021.1:0-134743 GCF_054796175.1 Actinomycetospora sp. C-140
TCAGGCCCCCATGCTCACGGACAGGTCGGCGGCGACCGCCACGGTCGCCGCCGCGTGCGCCGCGAGGTGGGGACGCAGGCGGGCCGCCGGCCCGGAGACGGTGAGCGCGGCGACGACGCCGCCGTGGAACCCGCGGACCGGCGCGGCGGCCCCGGCGAGGGCGGGATCGAACTCGCCGTCGACCACGGCATGGCCCGCCGCGCGCACCGCGGCGAGCACCTCCGGGTCCGCGCCGACCGCGCGGGCCGCGGCGCCCTCGCGCTCGGCGAGCAGCACCCGGCCGGTGGACGTGGTGGCCGCGGGGATGTCGTCGACGTCGAACCGCGCCCGCGGAGCGCCCTGGCCCGGCTCGGCGGTGAGCAGGGTGGCGACGCGCAGGCCGTGCAGGCGGCAGAGGTGCGCGTTCTCGCCGGTGCGCGCGGCGAGCGCGACGAGCGCCGGGCCCGCCGAGCGCACGAGCCGCGCCTCGGCGGTCCGGGCGGCGAGCGCGTAGAGCCGCCAGCCCAGGGCGTAGCGCCGCGAGCGGTCGTCGCGCTCCACGAGGCCCTCGTCCTCCAGCGCCGCGAGCGCGCGGGACACCTGGGAGGTCTCCCGGCCGGTCAGGGCCGCCAGCCGGCTCACCCCGAGCCCGGCGGCCCGGGCCTCGGGCGCGGCGAGGGCGGCGAGCAGGTCGACGTCGCGGCGCAGCCCGGCCGAGCGCGGCGTGCTCACGCCGCGAGCACCACCATCGCCAGCGCGACGAGGCCGCCGAGGGTCCAGGCCCCGGTCCGCCACCAGTTGGTCCGGGTCAGACGGGCCTGGGCCTCGGGGTCCCAGCCCCGCGCCAGGCGCTCGTGGCAGGGCACCGACGCCACGAACGTCACGAGGACCGTCACCGCGCCGCAGAGCCCCGCGGCCAGCGCCGCGACCAGCGGGACGCCGGGCGGGCGCCACACCAGCAGCACCGCGCAGGTCACGCCCTGCACCAGCCACGGACCGGTGACCAGGCGCGTCATCAACCGGGCGTGCCGGGCGTGCAGGGCGGTCCAGCCGTCCTCGCGCATCGTCGCGAAGCCGGGGTAGACGAACAGCTGGATCACCCAGACCAGGCCCGCGCAGAACCACACGGCGGCGGCGTGGGTACCGAGCAGGACCGCACCCACCAGCGGATTTGCGCTCACCGCACGCATTCTTGCCGACGGGGCGCGCCGCACCTTCACTGACCGGGTCCGCCGCCGGAGACAGGCCCGAGAATGAAGATCACCGACATCCGTCTGGAGCACCGCGAGACGGTGCTCGACCCGCCGTGCCACGCCGCGTGGGACCCCGAGCCGCGCACCCGCTTCGCCGCGACGATCGTGCGCGTCGAGACCGACGAGGGCGTCGTCGGCGTGGGCTCCGGCGACACGATGGCCGGCTTCGACGCCCACCGCGAGCTGTTCCTGGGCACCGACCCGCTCGCCACCGAGGTCCAGGTCCGGCGCATCGAGTCCGTCGGCTTCCACGCCGGCCGGTTCTGGCCGCTCGAGGCGGCGATCTGGGACGTCGTGGGGCAGGTCGCCGGCCTCCCGGTCGCCACGCTGTTCGGCGGCGTCACCGACCGCCTGCCGGTCTACGCGTCGTGGTGCTCCGAGCAGCCCCCCGGCCGGCGTGCCGAGGACGCCGTGCGGCTCGTGGAGCAGGGCGTCCGTGCGGTCAAGGTCCGCGCACACCCGCGCCGGCTCGACCAGGGTGTCGCCACGGTCGCCGCGATGCGGGCGGCGGTGGGCGACCGGCTGGACATCATGGTCGACCTCAACCAGGCCTGGCGGATGGCCGGTGACGTCACCGAACCCCTCGAGCTCGCCCGCGTCCGCCGGGTCGTGAGCCGGCTCGCCGAGTACGACGTCGCCTGGGTGGAGGAGCCGCTGCCCTACGCCGACGTCGCGGGGCACCGCCTGCTGCGCGCGGACAACCCGGGGCTGCGGATCGCGGCGGGGGAGATGCTGGACTCCCTGCCGCACACGCTCGCCCTGCTCGAGGCCGACGCACTGGACGTCTACCAGGCCGACGTCGTGCTCGCACTGGGCATGACGCGGGCCCGCCAGCTCGCCGAGGCCGCCCGCGCTCGGCACCGCCGGTTCACCCCGCACACGTGGACGAACGGGCTCGGGCTGCTCGCGAACCTGCACGTCGCGGCGGGCGTCGGCGCCGGGCCCTACCTCGAGTTCCCGGACGACCCGGCCGGTCACTGGACTCCCGAACGGCGCGACTTCCTGCTCGCCGAGCCGCTGCGTCCCGACGCCGACGGCATGCTGGTCGTCCCCGACGCGCCCGGGCTGGGCGCCGTGCTCGCCTGAGCACCCCGACCCCGGCCCCCCAGACGGCGGGCCCGGCTCCTGACCCCCCGGGAGCCGGGCCCGCCACCCACCACCCGTCCACCGCCGAGTTCCCGGAGGAGCGCCCATGAGCGGCCCCGTCACGACGTCCCCGTGCGCCGGCGTGGCCGCGGGCACCGCCTTCCTGTCCGGCCCCGGGCCGACCGTCGACTTCGGGCCCGGCGCGGTGGCCCGGATTCCCGGTCACCTCGGGGCGCTGGGCGCGCGCCGCGTCCTGGTGGTGACCGACCGGGGCCTGCGCGCGGCGGGCGTCGTCGACGCCGTCACCGGGCCGCTCGGCGCCGCGGGCGTCGCCGTCGAGGTCTTCGACGACGTCTCCGGCAACCCGGCGGTCGACGTCGTCGAGCGCGGGGCCGAGCACGCGCGTGCCCTCGGGCTCGACGCGGTGCTCGCGCTCGGCGGCGGATCGAGCCTCGACGCGGCCAAGGGCATCGCCCTGCTCGCCCCGACGCCCGGGGCGCGGGCCGACGGCAGCGGGGCGACGCCGGTGCCGGGGCTGCCGGTCGTGGCGGTCCCGACGACGGCGGGCACCGGCGCGGAGACCAACGGCTTCGGGGTCCTGGAGGATCCCACCTCGCGGCAGAAGGTCTACTGCGGCGACGCGAGCGTCGTGCCCCGCGTGGCGGTGCTCGACCCGGAGCTGACCCGCGGCCTGCCGGCGCCGGCCACGGCCGCCACCGGGGTGGACGCCCTCGTGCACGGCCTCGAGTCGCTCGCCTCGCGCGGCCGGGACCCGATGTCCGAGGCCTTCGCCGGCGAGGCTGTGCGCCGGGCGTGGGCCTGGTTGCCGGTCGCCGTGGCGGACGGGGGCGACCCGCGCGCCCGCGCCGAGATGCTCGTCGCCGCGCACCTCGCGGGCCAGGCGCTCACCCGCAGCGGGCTGGGGCTCGTGCACGGCCTCGCGCACGCCCTGAGCCTGCACACCGGCGCGGTGCACGGCGTCGCGCTCGCCGCCGTGCTGCCCGAGGTCGTGGGCTGGTCCCTCGACGCCGACGCCGCCGGCTGGGGACGGGCGGCCGAGGCGGCGGGGCTGCCGGCGGCCTCGGTGCTGCCGGACGCGCTGGCCGGCCTGCTCGAGAGCGTGGGCACCCGCGTGACGCTCGCCGACCTCGGCGCGGGGCCCGATCTCCACACGGTCCTGGCCCGCACCGCGCTCGCCGACCCGGTCAGCCGCAACGCCCCGCGCCACCCGTCGTCGGTCGCGGAGGTCGTCGCGCTCCTGGGGAGGTGCTGACCGGCGATCGGTGACGCTCCGTGACGACAGTCAGCCGTGACCGCGCGACTGTGCACAGAGCTGTGCGCCCGATGTGAACCTCCGGGCCCGTACGCCCGGATTTGTGGTCATGCAACAGGTTTGCCCGCGGACTCCTCGCTGCGCGCGTAGAGCCACCGTCGCGGCGGTACCTACGGTCGGGAGCGTGATCCACCAGCGGGCGCTCGCCGGCACGTCCGGCGCCCGCCGCTCCCCCCGGACCGCCGCAGGAGGCCCCGCGTGACCGTCCTCGACGAGACCATCCCCGAGCACGTCACCCGCATCAACGACGCCAAGACGCCGACCGGCCCCGGCCGCCCCGGCGCCAGCACGGCGCACATCACCCCGTCGACCGAGCACCTCTCCGTCGAGGACATCGAACGGCTGGGTGCGGAGCTCGACGCCATCCGCGACCGCGTCATGTCCACGCTCGGCGACGACGACGCGCGCTACATCCGCCGCGTCATCCGCTCCCAGCGCGGCTTCGAGGCGGCCGGGCGCGCCCTGCTGCTGGGCGCGATGTTCCCGCCGGCGTTCCTCGCCGGCACCGCGTCGCTCGCCCTGGCCAAGATCCTCGAGAACATGGAGATCGGGCACAACGTCCTGCACGGGCAGTGGGACTGGATGCGCGACCCGGAGATCAACTCGACGACGTGGGAGTGGGACCACGTCTCGACGGCGCGCAGCTGGCAGCAGACCCACAACTACCTGCACCACACGTACACCAACGTGCACGGCAAGGACCGCGACATCGGCTACAACGTGCTGCGGGTCGACCCCGAGCAGCCGTGGCAGCCGATCTACCTGGTCCAGACGTTCACCAACGCCGGCCTCGCGATGATCTTCGAGTGGGGCATCGCGGCGTTCGACCTGGAGCTCGACGAGATCCAGCGCGGCGAGGCCACCTGGAAGGACAAGCTCCCCGAGCTCAAGGCGATGGGCCGCAAGGCGGGCAAGCAGGCGCTCAAGGACTTCGTGGTGTTCCCGGCGCTGTCCGGGCCCTCGTTCGTCCCCGCCCTCATGGGCAGCGTGGTCGCCAACATGATCCGCAACATCTGGTCGCACGCCGTGATCTTCTGCGGGCACTTCCCCGTCGAGGTCGAGACCTTCGACGAGGAGCGGCTGGAGAACGAGTCGCAGGCCGAGTGGTACGTCCGGCAGATGCTCGGCTCGGCGAACATCGACGGCTCGGTGCTGCTGCACATCATGACCGGCAACCTGTCGCACCAGATCGAGCACCACCTGTTCCCGGACATGCCCTCGCGGCGCTACCGCAAGATCGCGCCCGAGATCCGCGACCTGTGCCGCCGCTACGGCCTGCCCTACCACTCGGGTCCGATGTGGAAGCAGTACGGCGGCGTGCTCGCGAAGATCGCGCGGCTGTCGTTCCCCGGCGGGCACAAGCGCACCGCGAAGCAGCGCCTGCGCGCCCTGCCGTTCGGTCGCCGGCGTGCGGAGTCCCTCGACGCCGCGGCCACCCCCGCCGCCGCCTGAGAGCCGCTCGCTAGCCCTCCGCGACGGCGGGATCGCCCACGCGGAGGGCGAGGGCGACCTCCAGGCGGCCGGCCGGGTCGTCGAGGACGCCCGCGAACGCCTCCTTGAGGCGGGCGAGCCGGTAGCGCACGGTCTGTGGGTGCACGTGCAGGCGGGTGGCGGCCTCGGCGATGTCGCCGTGCGCGTCGAGCCAGGCCGTCAGCGTCGTCACGGCGCGGTCGCGCGCGGCGGCGGTCATCCGCCGCAGCGGCTCCAGGCGCTGCGCGACGAGGTCCGCGGTCAGGGTCACGTCGGCGTGCAGCAGCAGGACGAGCAGGTGGTCGTCGGCCCGGACCAGGCCCTCGCCGGGCAGGTGCCCCTCGAGGTGCAGCGACCAGGCCGCCCGCGCCCGCGTGACGGTGCGCGGGACCTGCTCGGGCCCGACCGTCGGTCCGAGGACGGCGGTCGTGGTGCCGCGCAGGGCGTCGGCGAGCGCGTCGGTGCGCCCGGGCGCGTCCGGGTCCGGGACGAACACGACGCCGACCCGGTCGACCACCGAGGCGGCGGCGTCCGGCGGCATCCGCCGGCCGACGAGGGCCAGTGACTCCTCCGTCGTGACCAGCGCGGCGAGCGACTTCGGCATCGGCCAGCCGGCCTCGCGGGCGAGCGCCTCGAGCTCGGGGAGCTCCGGGGCGGGCGTGCGGCACAGGCGCTCGACCAGGGCGTGCTGGCGGGCCTGGCGGGACCCGGCGGCCATCGACTGCTCGTAGGCGTAGCCCGACACCGACGCCGCGGCGAGCTGCTCGATGTAGGCGAACAGGGCCTCGGCCAGCCGGAAGATGGCGTCGGCCTCGAGGCCGTGGCCGTCGCTCTCGGCGGCGATCCGTCGCCAGAGCACCCGCGAGCCGATGCGGTAGGCGCTCTGCAGGGCGTCCATCGTGCGCCCGTGCCGGTGCTCCACCCGGCCGAGCTCGAAGTAGACGGCGGTGTCGGGCAGGGCGTCGTCGGTGCCCAGCAGGTCGAGGAACTGGTCCAGGGCCACCGAGACCCCGAGGCGGATGCGACGGCCGAACTCGCCGTCCATCGACAGCGCGTACTCGGCGACCTCCGCCCGCACGGTCGCGATGATCTCGTCGGCGGTCCCCAGGACCACCGACCGCAACCGCGCCCGGGCCATCTCCGGCACGTCGGCCCAGGGGTGACGTCGCGACGCGTCCGTCACCTCACGCACACCGTCGCTCACACGACCAGTGTCGCAGGATCGGCGGCGGACGCCAGGCTCCGTGGGACGCGGCACCCGAGACGCGCGGCGGGGTCCCGGGGCCGACAATGATCGGGTGCACCGGGCCGCGCGGGGATGCCGTGTCGTGCTCGCGGCGCTCGGGACCGCACTCCGGGAGCCCGGCGCGCGGTCGTCGGTGGTGGTCGGGACGCTCGCGCTGCTGGTCGCGGGCTCCGGCCTGCGGCCGCTGACGCGCCGGTGGCCGGCGGCGGTGCTCGGCAGCCTGCTGTCGTCGACGGCCACCGAGACCCCGCGGGCCACGGCGCTGCTCGTCGGGGCGGCGGCCGGGGTCGCCGTGCGCCGCGGGGCCGCCCGGAGCCCGGCGGGACGGGTCGGGCTCACGGCCGCCGCCACCGGCATCGGGGTGCTCCTCGTCCTCGACCAGGGCGCCCGCCGCGACGTCGAGGGCCTCGCCGACGCCCTGCGCGCCGAGCTCGGCCCCGTCGAGCTCCCCGCCCGCGGTCGCGTCCTCGGCTCCCTGCTCGCCCGGCAGCGCTACGCCTCGGCCCGCGACCTCGCCTACGGCCCGGACCCCGTCGCCAACCTGCTCGACGTCTGGCGCCACCCCTCGCTCCCGGACGACGCGCGCGCCCCGGTGCTGCTGCAGATCCACGGCGGGGCCTGGTCGTCGGGCAGCAAGGCCGCCGACGCCCACCCGCTGATGGCCCACATGGTCCGGCGCGGCTGGGTGTGCGTGAGCGTCGACTACCGGCTCGGACCCGCCGAGCGCTGGCCCGCCCAGATCGTCGACGTGAAGCGGGCGATCGCGTGGGCGCGGGAGAACATCGCGCGCCACGGCGGCGACCCGGCCCGCATCGCGATCACGGGCGGGTCGTCCGGCGCCCACCTCGCGGCCCTGGCGGCGCTGACGCCCGGGGCCTGGCAGCCGGGCTTCACCGACGCCGACACCCGGGTCGCCGCCGCCGTGTGCCTCTACGGGATCTACGACCTCACCACCGACGACGGCAGCGGCACGCTCGACGAGCTGCTCGCCGAGACGATGATGCCGAACGCGCTCGGCGAGGACGCCCATCCCTACGTCGCGGCCTCTCCCTCGGCGCGGGTCCACCCCGGCGCGCCGCCGTTCATGGTGCTGCACGGCACCGGCGACGCGATCGTCGTCCCGGCCCAGTCCCGGGCCTTCGTCGCCCGGCTGCGGGCGGTGTCGCGGGCGCCGGTGGTGCACGCCGAGCTCGCCCGCGCCCAGCACGGCTTCGACCTCGTCCCCACGGCGCGCACCCTCGTCACGGTGCGGGCGATCGCGGCCTTCCTGGAGGCGGTGGTGGGGCTGGCCGGTGGCGACGATCGATAGGCTCGTGGTGTCCACTGCTCGACCTCGGGAGAATCCGTCGTGTCCTCGCTCGCCGCGCCCCAGCCCGCCGTCCTCGACAGCGTTCGGGTGACGGCCGGCACCACCGCCGGGCAGGCGGTGCGCGAGGCGGGACTCCCGTCGTCCGGCCCGCAGGCCGTGGTCGTCGTGCGCGACGCGGACGGCGCGCTCCGGGATCTCTCCTGGTCGCCCGAGGGCCACACCGAGATCCAGCCCGTCGCCGCCGACACGGACGACGGGCGTGCCGTGATCCGCCACTCGGCGGCGCACGTCCTCGCCCAGGCGGTGCAGCAGCTGTTCCCCGAGGCGAAGCTCGGCATCGGCCCGCCGATCACCGACGGCTTCTACTACGACTTCGCGGTCGACCGCCCCTTCACGCCCGAGGACCTCGAGGCCCTCGAGAAGGCGATGCGCAGGATCGTCAAGGCGAAGCAGCGGTTCGTGCGCCGGGAGTACGCCTCCCTCGACGCCGCCCGCGAGGAGCTGGCCGGCGAGCCGTTCAAGCTCGAACTGGTCGACCTCAAGGGTGCCGGCGCCGAGAACGACGCCGAGATCATGGAGGTCGGCGAGGGCGACCTCACGGCCTACGACAACGTGCACGCCCACACCGGTGAGCGCGTCTGGGGCGACCTCTGCCGCGGGCCGCACATCCCGACCACCGGCTACATCCCGGCCTTCCGGCTGCTGCGCTCGTCGGCCGCGTACTGGCGCGGCGACCAGCGCAACGCGGCGCTCCAGCGCATCTACGGCACGGCGTGGGAGTCGGCGGAGGCGCAGGACGCCCACCTGGAGCGGGTCGCCGAGGCCGAGCGGCGCGACCACCGCCGCCTCGGCGCCGAGCTCGACCTGTTCAGCTTCCCCGACGAGATCGGTTCGGGGCTCCCGGTGTTCCACCCCAAGGGCGGGATCATCCGCAAGGAGCTCGAGGACTACAGCCGGCAGCGCCACGCGGAGGCGGGCTACGAGTTCGTCAACACCCCGCACGCCACCAAGGGCCACCTCTTCGAGATCTCGGGCCACCTGCAGTGGTACGCGGACGGCATGTACCCGCCGATGGAGCTCGACGAGGAGCGGGCCGAGGACGGGACGGTCAAGCGCCCGGCCATCGACTACTACCTCAAGCCGATGAACTGCCCGATGCACAACCTGATCTACCGGTCGCGCGGGCGGTCCTACCGGGAGCTGCCGCTACGGCTCTTCGAGTTCGGCACGGTCTACCGGTACGAGAAGTCCGGCGTGGTCCACGGCCTGACCCGGGCCCGGGGCTTCACCCAGGACGACGCGCACATCTACTGCACGCGCGATCAGATGCGGGGCGAGATCGCGAGCCTGCTGCAGTTCGTGCTCGACCTGCTGCGCGACTACGGCCTCGACGATTTCTACCTCGAGCTCTCCACCCGCAACCCGGAGAAGTCCATCGGCTCCGACGAGTCGTGGGAGGAGGCGACCGAGGTCCTGCGCGAGGTCGCCGAGGGCGCCGGGCTCGACCTCGTGCTCGACCCGGGCGGCGCGGCGTTCTACGCGCCGAAGATCTCGGTGCAGGCCAAGGACGCCATCGGGCGCACGTGGCAGATGTCGACCATCCAGGTCGACCTCATGCTCCCGGACCGGTTCGAGCTCGAGTACACGGCGCCGGACGGGTCCCGCCAGCGGCCGGTCATGATCCACCGGGCGCTCTTCGGCTCGATCGAGCGCTTCTTCGGGGTGCTCACCGAGCACTACGCCGGTGCGTTCCCGGCCTGGCTCGCGCCGGTGCAGGTCGTCGGCATCCCGGTCTCGGGCGACCAGGCCGACTACGTCGCGGAGATCGCCGCCCGACTGAAGGCCGAGGGCCTGCGCGTCGAGGTCGACGACTCCGACGACCGCATGCAGAAGAAGATCCGCAACCACACCCTGCAGAAGGTGCCCTTCCTGCTGCTCGCCGGGGGGAAGGACGCCGACGCCGGCGCGGTGTCGTTCCGGTTCCGCGACGGATCCCAGCGCAACGGGGTGCCGGTGGACGAGGCTGTCGCTGCCCTCGTCGACTGGGTCCGCCGCCGCGAGAACTCCTCTCCGGACGCGGACGTGTTCACGCCCTGATGTCCGAGGAGTCAGCGCCGGGGGACCTCGACGAGCTCTGGGGTGCCGGTACCCCCGACGGCTTCCGGCGTCTCTGGGCGCCGCACCGGATGGCCTACATCGCCGGCGAGACGGACACCGGCGAGGCTTCGGGGAAGTGCCCGCTGTGCCGCATCCCGACCCTCGACGACGAGGACGGTCTCCTGCTCCACCGCGGCGTGCGCACGTACGCGGTGCTCAACCTGCACCCGTACAACCCCGGCCACCTCATGGTCGTGCCCTACCGCCACGTCGCCGGGCTCGACGAGCTCGACGTCGAGGAGTCCGCCGAGCTCGTCGCGGTCACCCAGCAGGCGCTGCGCGCGCTGCGGTCGGTGGCCGCGCCGCACGGGTTCAACGTCGGGATCAACCTCGGGCACGTCGCGGGCGGCTCGCTCGCCGACCACCTGCACCAGCACGTCGTGCCCCGCTGGGGCGGCGACGCCAACTTCATCACCGTCGTCGGCCAGACCAAGGTGATCCCGCAGCTGCTGGCCGAGACCCGCGGCCGGCTCGCGGAGGCGTGGCGCACGTGATCAACGAGTGGGCCCGGGCCGCGATGAAGGGCGGCATCGAGCCGACCGCCGGGTGGCTGGTGCGCCGCGGGGTGCACCCGGACTTCGTCACGATCGTCGGGACCGTCGCCTCCACGGCCTCCGCGCTGCTGCTGATCCCCACCGGGCACCTCTTCGCCGCGTCGCTGGTCGTCTGGGCCTTCGCGATGCTCGACGTGCTCGACGGGGCGATGGCCCGCGCGCGCGGCGTGTCGAGCCCGTTCGGCGGGGTGCTCGACTCCGTCGGTGACCGCCTCGTCGACGGCGCCGTGTTCGCCGGCATCGTGTGGTGGGCGTTCACGGCGGACCGCCCCCTGCTCGCCGCCCTCGCCCTGACCTGCCTGGTCACCGGCCAGCTGATCTCCTACATCAAGGCGCGCGCCGAGGCCGCGGGCCTGCGCGCCGACGGCGGGCTGGTCGAGCGCGCCGAGCGCCTGATCCTCGGCCTCGCCGGCTGCGGTCTCACCGGGCTGGGCGTGCCCTACGCGCTCGACGTCGCGCTGTGGCTGCTCACGGTGGGCTCGGTCATCACGGTCGGCCAGCGCGTCCTGGCGGTGTGGCGCAGCGCCCGCGACCAGTACGGGGCGGCCACGGGCGTCACCGGGCCGGCGGCGACCGACCACCCGGAGGCCGCCGGGTGACGGCCACGGCACCGGCGGGAGCGTCGTCGGGGGAGTCGCTGGGGGAGCGGGCGAGCGACCTCGGCTACGCCGCGGGCTGGCGGCTCGTGCGCGCCGTGCCCGAGCCGGCGGCGCGCTGGGCCTTCGCGCGCGGCGCCGACCTCGCCGCGCGCCGGGGCGGCCGGGGGGTGCGGCGCCTGCGTGCCAACCTCGCCCGCGTCCGCCCCGACGCCGACGACGCGGAGCTCGACGCCCTCACCGCGGCCGGCCTCCGCTCCTACGCGCGCTACTGGCGCGAGGCCTTCCGCCTGCCCGCGATGGACCACGAGGCGCTGGTACGCCGGCCCCACGTGGAGGGTCAGGAGCACCTCGACGCCGCCCTCGCGACCGGCCGCGGCGCGGTCGTGGCCCTGACCCACTCGGGCAACTGGGACATGGCCGGGCTCTGGCTCGTCGCGCACTCCGGCCGCTTCACCACCGTCGCCGAGCGCCTGCGCCCGGAGTCGCTCTACGAGCGCTTCGTGGCCTACCGGGAGTCGCTCGGCATGGAGATCCTGCCGATGACGGGCGGTGACTCGCCGGTCCGCGGGCTCGTGCGCGCCCTGCGCGAGGGGCGCGTCGTGTGCCTGGTCGCCGACCGGGATCTCTCGGCCCACGGCGTGCCCGTCACGTTCTTCGGCGCGCCGTCCTCGATGCCTCCGGGTCCCGCGTCCCTCGCCGCGGCCACCGGTGCCGCGCTGCTGCCCGTGGGGCTCTGGTTCACCGAGGACCCCGACACCGGCGAGGAGGGCTGGGGCTTCCGCATCCACCCGCCGGTCGACGTCCCCGACCGCGCGGCCGTGCCCGCGGCGACCCAGCGCGTCGCCGACGTCTTCGCCGCCGACATCGCCGAGCACCCCACCGACTGGCACATGCTCCAGCGCGTCTGGCACGACCAGGACTGAGGGGCGCGCGGCCCTCGGTCGGCTCGACGGTTGGGTCGACCGGCGACGGGCCACGGACCCTGGTCGCGGGTGCTCACCAGTTCGATCTCCCGAGCGTGTCAGGAGGAACACCGGTCCTGGTGACAGGCTCGGGAGATCGAGATGGAGAGCATGCCGGCGGCGTCGGCGGCGCCGAGCTGCTGGTCGACGGAACCGGAGGCACGGGAGCTGCGTCGAACCCGACATGGAGCTCGATCGACCGTTCCGGGGGTCCGAGGCCCGCGCCCGGGGCCTGGTGAGGAAGCGGGACCTCGCGGGGCCGCACTTCGTCCCGCTGGGACCCGACGTGTACGTCGCGGCGGGCGTGCCCCTGGACCAGCGGACGACGGCTCGGACGGCGATGGTGCGGCATCTCGACGGGGCGATCACGGGCACGGCGGCGGCGCTGTTGTACGGGGTCGAGGAGGCCGTCGCCGACGTCGGGCGGGCCGGTGCGGCGACGGAGGTCCTCGTCCCGACCTCCGGGACACGATCCCGGGCCGGGCTCGACGTCCGCGAGGCCGCGCTCGCGATCGACGAGGTCGTCGAGCAACCGGACGGAGCCGGCCACCCACCGTTGCGCCTCACCTCGCCCGCGCGCACGGTCCTCGAGGTCGCGCGCCGGCTGCCGACGGTGGAGGCGGTGGTCGTCGGCGACGCGCTGGCCGGGCGTACCGGGTTCGGGGCGCGGGAGCTCGTCGCCCTGGCCGACCGGCACACGGGCGAGCGCGGGATGGCGCGGGTGCGCGCGGTCGCCGCGCTGCTGGAGCCCTGGTCGGACACGCCGCGACGCACCCGGGTGCGGCTCGGGGTGCTGCTCGCCCGGCTCCCGCCGCCCATGGTCGCCTGGGGGGACGCGCTGGACCTCGCCTGGCCCGCCACGCGTTCGGGTGTGCTCGTCGACCGCGGTGAGGACGAGTCGCTCGCCCGGGCCGGCCACCTCATCGCGGGCGGCTGGCAGATCGCCAGGTTCGGCGCGGAGCCCGCGCACAGCGTCGAGCACATCGTGGAGAGCATCGCGGTCCTGCTCGCGCGGGTGGACCGGCGCCTGGGGCGCGACCTCCCGGACATGCGGGGCCGGTTCCCGCCGCGACCGCGGGCGCCGCGGGTGTACGGCGCGGCGGCGTGAGGTCCCTCAGGGAGCCGGGGTGTGCCCGGCCGCGATCCGGGGCCACTGGGCCGCCGGGCGGCCGTCGGCCCGCAGGTCGCCGCCGTCGACGACGAGGGGCTGGGGCCAGCCGGCGGGGGAGTCCTCCCACGGCTCGCCGCGCCCGTACACGGTCATGTCCAGCAGCCCGTAGGTCGGCGACATGACCTCCACGCCGCGGCCCCGGGTCCGGTAGGTCTCGAAGATGCGGTCGCCGTCGCGGACGAAGCACAGCAGCGCGAAGCCGCCGTCGAGCCCGAGGGCCTCCTGGCCGGCGGCGTCCAGTGCGTACCAGGGGCTCTCGAGGCCGAGGAAGTCGTGGTACGCCACGCTCTCGGTGTAGGGGCCCTGGCAGAAGGTCGCGTACGTGACGTCGCGGGCGTGGAGGTAGGCCAGCTCGCGGACCTGGGAGTTGTAGTACGTGCACCCTGGGCACTGGTCGGCGGCCGGGTGACCCGCGTGCCACATGTGCACGTAGGCGACGAGCCGGGTCCGGCCCTCGAAGGCCGCCAGCAGCGTCGTGGGGCCGTCGGCGTCCGTGAGCGGAGCGGCGGCGTCGACCTCCACCATCGGCAGCCGGCGGCGGGCGGCGGCGATCGCGTCGCCCTCGTGGGTGTGCGCCTTCTCGCGGAGCAGCAGGGCGTCGCGCTCCTGCTGCCAGGTCGCGCGGTCGACGACGGGCGGCAGGGCTGCCGGCGTCGCGGGGGAGTGGGTCTCAGCGGTCATGAGGTCCTCCTGGATCGGGATCGTTCGTGCGGTCGAGATGGGCGACGAGGCCGTCGAGGCGGTCGTCCCAGTCGTGGGCGAGGGCGGCGAGGAACCGCTGGGCCACGCGCATCGGTGCGGAGCGCAGCCGGAACCGGACGCGGCGCCGCTCGCCGGGCTCGGCAACGACGAGGCCCGCGTCGCCGAGGAGCGCCAGGTGCTTGGCGATCGCCTGGCGGGAGATCGGGAGACGCTCGGCGAGGTCGGTGGCCGTGGCGGGCCCCCCGGCGGCGAGGGCCGCCAGCAGGGCGCGGCGGGTCGGGTCGGCGAGCGCGACGAAGACCTGTTCGGCGACGGCCTCGAGCTCGTCGGGCTCCCCGTCAGGCGGCATCGATGCGCTCGGGAATCCCACGGCACCTCCCACAAGTAGCAACTGGCGAGTTGCGAAACTATGGCAACCCAAGAGTTGCGTCAAGCACGCGCTGGGCGCCTTCGCGGATCGGATGCTGCGTTCGCCTCGTGTCGTCGTCCGTTCGGCGCAAGCGTGACCGGGACCACACGAACGGGGTCTAGGATTCAACTCGTGAACACGGCGTCGCGGCCCGGCTCGCCGACCGGCCTGCGCGACGCCAACCGCCGGCGGGTGCTCGACGTCGTCCGCGCGGAGGGGTCGCCGACGCAGGCGGAGATCGCCGAGAGCACCGGGCTGGCGCCGGCGACGGTGTCCAACATCGTGCGGGACCTGGGTGCCGCCGGCGTGCTCGTGGCGGGCGACGAGGTGCGGGCCGGGCGCCGGGTGCGGGCCGTCCGCCTGGTCCGGGGCGCCGGGGTGGTCGCGGGCATCGACTTCGGCCACCGGCACGTGCGGGTGGCCCTCGCGGACGTCGCCGACCCCGCGGCGACGCCCGGGCACACGTCGCCGCCGGAGCGCTCGGAGGCCCGCGCCGACCTCCCCGACGGCCACGGCGTCGTCGACGGGCTCGCGACCGCCGCCCGCCTGCTCGACGGCGTCCTCGACCGGGCCGGCATCGCCCGCGCCGCGCTGCGCGGCGCGGTGGTCGGCCTGCCGGCGCCGCTCGATCACGCGACCGGCGCGGTGGGGGCGTCCGGCGTGCTCCCGGGGTGGGTGGGCGTGCCCGTCGCCGGCCGGGTCTCCGAGCACCTGGGCGTGCCGACGTGGGTCGACAACGACGCCACGCTCGGCACCCTCGCCGAGCAGCGCTGGGGCGCGCTGCGCGGCGTGGACGACGGCCTGTTCCTCAAGCTCTCCGACGGTGTGGGCGCCGGGATGGTGCTGGCGGGGCGGCTCTACCGGGGGCCCGACGGGACGGCGGGCGAGATCGGCCACGTCGCGGTCGAGCCGGGCGACCGCTTCGCCGCGGTCTGCCGCTGCGGGCACCGCGGGTGCCTCGAGACGGTGGTCTCCACGCGCACGGTCACCGCGATGCTCGAGCCGTTGCTGGGCGCCCCGCTGACCGTCGCCGACGTCGTCGCCCGCGCCCACGAGGGCCACGCCCCGGCGCGCCGCGTGCTCGCCGACACCGGCCACCACGTCGGCGCCGCGCTCGCCGGCCTGTGCACGGTGCTCACCCCGCGGCGCATCGTCGTCGGGGGCGAGCTGGCCCAGGCCGGCGACCTCCTCCTCGCGCCGCTGCACGCCGCGCTCGAGGCCGCCGCGCTGCCCGGGACCACCCGCACGGCGTCGGTCGTGATCGCCGAGATGGCCGAGCGCGCGCCGGTGCTCGGGGCGCTCGCGCTGGCGCTCGACCACTGCAGCGTCCGCCTCTGAGGACACGCCGGGCGCACGGCGGGCGGACACCGGACGGAGAGCGTCACGGCACGGTGACGGGCTCCCGGCGGCCGTTGCCCCGGACGGGTCACCTCACGTGGCGCTCACCTCCGGAGCGCGCGAAGATCGTGTCGCTGTGTTCATCCGTTGACGACAACCGGGCGTCGTCCTAGCCTGTGGCTCGCATCACACGACAACGGCGCCCGGAGATGCGGAGGCCCTGGTGACCGTGCCAGCAGACGACGGTCGAGCTCCGGTCCGCTCCGTCTCCTCCGTGACCACGACGGCGGACCGGTTGCCGCACGCGCTCGACGCCGACGCGGTGGCCGAGCGCCTGCGCGGCCGCCGTCCCGCGGTCTTCCTCGACTACGACGGCGTGCTGACGCCGATCGTCCCGCGTCCCGAGGACGCGATCATGACCGATCGGATGCGGGAGATCGTGCGGTCGCTCGCGGGCCGCTGCTCGGTGTGCGTCGTCTCCGGGCGCGACCGCGCCGTGGTCGCCGAGCTCATGGGCCTCGACGACCTGATCATCGCGGGCAGCCACGGCTTCGACATCTACGACCCCGTCCGCGGCCCGGTGGTGCACGAGGCGTCGCAGGGCTGGGAGGACCTCGTCGCGGAGGTCACCGAGCGCGTGCAGCGCGCGGCCGCGGAGATCGAGGGCACCCAGGTCGAGCCGAAGCACGCCTCGGTCGCCCTGCACGACCGCCACGTCGCCGACGCCGACCGCCCCCGGGTCGAGGCCCTGGTGGAGGCGGTGCTGGCCGAGCACCCCGGGCAGCTGAAGGTGACGCCGGGGAAGTTCGTCCACGAGATCCAGCCGAAGATCGACTGGAACAAGGGCAAGGCCGTCGAGCACCTCATCGGCGTCCTCGACCTCGACCGCCCGGACATCGTGCCGATCTACCTCGGCGACGACATCACCGACGAGGACGCCTTCCGCGCGCTCGCCGATCGCGATGATCATCGCGAGCCGGGACTGGGCATCCTCGTGATCGACCCCGCCGACGCGCCGGCGCGTGAGACCTCGGCGACCGCCGCGCTGGCGACCGTCGACGAGGTCGGCCGGTTCCTCGACGGCCTCGCCCGATGAGCCCGATGAGCCCGAAGAGCACCCCGTCCGCACCCCCAGGAGTACGGAGCACCCCGTGACCGCGACCGACACGGTTCCCGACCCGACCACGGCCGGCAGCGACGGCACCGTCCTGCCCGGCGGCGCCGTCGCCGACGGCCTGACGCTCACCTGGACCGGCTTCGCGCCCGACGACGAGGGCCTGCGCGAGGCGCTGACCAGCACGGGGAACGGCTACTTCTGCACGCGCGGTGCCGCGGAGTGGGAGGACACCGACGCGCCGAAGCACTACGCGGGCACGTACGCGCACGGCGCCTACAACCGCGAGACGACGATCCTCGGCGGGCGCCCGGTGCTCAACGAGGACCTCGTCAACCTGCCGAACTGGCTCGTGCTCAAGCTGCGCATCGAGGGCGAGGAGGCCATCCGGCTCGACAACGTCGAGGTGCTGGACTACCGGCACTCCTACGACATCCGCAGCGCCACGGCCAGCCGCGAGTTCCGCTTCCGCGACCGCGCGGGCCGCGAGACGACGCTGCGCAGCCGCCGCTTCGTGTCGATGGCGCACAGCCACCAGGCGGCGATGGAGTGGACGCTCACCGCGGAGAACTGGTCGGGCCGGATCGGGATCGTGTCCGCGATCGACGGCCGCGTCGACAACACCATGGTCGCCCGCTACCGCGACCTCGAGGGCCGCCACCTCGACCCCGTCACCCCGCGCACGTTCGGGCCGGAGATCATCGCGCTGAAGGTGCGGACGCGGCAGTCGAACCTCTACGTGTCCGAGGCCGCCCGGACGCGGATCTACCGGGCGCGCGGCCGCGGCTGGGAGCGCATCGAGCCCGCCCGGACGCTGCACCAGATGAACGACTACATCCAGCAGGTGCTCGACCTCGACCTGACCGAGGGCGAGACCGTGCGGGTCGAGAAGATCGTGTCGTTCTTCACCAGCCACGACAACGCGATCACCGAGACGCTCACCGCGGCCGGCCGGCACGTCGAGCGCTACCCGGACTTCGCGGGCTGCCTCGCCGAGCACGTCGACGCCTGGGACGAGTACTGGGACGTCGCCGACCTCGAGGTGCCGGCCGAGCCGCGCATCCAGCTGCTGCTGCGCTTCCACATGGCGCACGTGCTGCAGGTCTGCTCGCGGCACACGGCCCGCCACGACGCCGGCGTGCCGGCGCGCGGGCTCAACGGCGAGGCCTACCGCGGCCACGTGTTCTGGGACGAGCTCTACGTCTACCCGTTCCTCAACTACCGGCTCCCGGAGATCACCCGCGGGCTGCTGATGTACCGCTACCGCCGCCTCGCCGAGGCCCGTGCGGCGGCGGCCGAGGCCGGCTACCGCGGGGCGATGTTCCCGTGGCAGTCGGGCAGCGACGGCACCGAGGAGACGCAGGTCGTCCACCTCAACCCGCTCTCGGGCCAGTGGGACCCCGACCACTCGCACAACCAGCGCCACGTCAACGCGGCGATCTTCTACAACGTCTGGCAGTACTACCAGGCCACCGACGACCTCGAGTTCCTGCGCGACTACGGCGCCGAGCTCATGCTCGAGATCGCGCGCTTCTGGGCCTCGATCGCGCACAAGGACCCGGACAGCGGGCGCTACGAGATCCACGGCGTGATGGGCCCCGACGAGTTCCACGAGCGCTACCCGGGCGCCGAGGCCGGCGGGCTGCGCAACAACGCCTACACCAACGTCATGGTCGCGTGGATCGCCGCGACCGCGCCCAAGGTGCTCGCGCTGCTGCCCAAGAGCCGCCGCCGGGCCCTGCGCAGCCGTCTCGGGATCACCGACGACGAGATCGCGCGCTGGTCGGAGATGGCCACCTCGATGGACGTCCCCATCCACCGCGACGACTCCGGTCACCCGGTGATCACCCAGTTCGAGGGCTACGAGTCCCTCGCCGAGCTGGACTGGGACGGCTACCGCGCGCGGCACCGGAACATCCAGCGGATGGACCGCATCCTCAAGGCCGAGGGCGACGACCCCGACCACTACAAGCTCGCCAAGCAGGCCGACGCGGTCATGCTGTTCTTCCTGTTCACCCAGGACGAGCTGCGCGAGATCCTCTCGCGGCTGGGCTACGACGAGATCGCGTCCGACGACGACCTCGCCCGCCGCACCGTCGCCTACTACGACCGGCGCACCTCGCACGGCTCGACGCTCTCGCTCGTCGCGCACGCCGCGGTGCTCGCCGGCATCGACCCCGAGAGCTCCTGGGAGCGCTTCCTCGTCGCCGTCGAGTCCGACATCGGCGACGTGCAGGGCGGCACCACCAAGGAAGGCATCCACATGGGGGTCATGTCGGGGACCCTCGACCTGCTCCAGCGGGCCTACCTCGGTGCCAGTGCCCGTGACGGCGTCCTGCACTTCGCCCCGCGGCTCACGCTGCGCCTCGACGGGCTCGCGCTCTCGCTGGTCTTCCAGGGCACCTCGCTGCGCGTCTCGGTCGCCGACGGGTCGCTGACCGTGGCCGTGCAGTCCGAGGGCTTCAGCCACCCGGTGCGCATCGGGCTCGGCGACGAGGTCCGCGAGCTGGGCGCCGGCCAGGAGTGGACGGTGTCGCTCGACCGCGAGGGACGGGTCGCGTCGTCGACGGCGCCCGCCGCGGTGACGGCCGCCCCGGAGACCGCCGCCACCGCCACCGATGGTGACGGCCCCCTGCAGAGCTCGACCACCAGCGGCGCGCACGACGACGGAGGGAACGGCGCATGAGCGGCTTTACAGGAGCGATCTTCGACGTGGACGGCGTCCTCGTCGACTCCCCCCACGAGGAGGCCTGGCGCGAGTCGCTGCGCGAGCTGATGGAGGGCCCCTGGTCGGACATCGTCTCGCAGACGAGCTACACGCCCGAGAAGTTCACGCCGGCGCTCTACCACGAGCGGATGTCGGGCAAGCCGCGCAAGGCCGGGGCCACCGCGGCCCTCGAGTACTTCGGCGTGCCCGACATCGACCGCCGGGTGCAGGAGTACGGCGAGTACAAGCAGGAGATGATCATCCGGCTGATCTCGGAGGGCCGGTTCTCGGCCTACGACGACGCCGTGCAGTTCGTCGTGGACGTGAAGAAGTCCGGCATCCCGATCGCCGCGGCGTCGTCGTCGAAGAACGCGAAGCTCTTCCTCGAGCGGGTCGACCTGTCCCGGTTCGGGGCGGAGGGGAACCTCCACGGCTACTTCGACGTGGACGTCTCCGGTCGTGACTTCGCCCAGGGCAAGCCCAACCCGGAGATCTTCCTGACGGCGGCGAAGGAGCTCGGCGTCGACCCGTCCGACGCCTTCGTCGCCGAGGACGCGGTCAACGGCATCCAGGCCGCGAAGGCAGGGGGGTTCGGCGCCCTCGGTGTCTCGCGCGCCGACGACGTCGACGCGCTGGCCGCCGAGGGCGCGAACATCGTCGTCACCGACATGGGGACGGTGGACGTCGCCGCGCTCGGCCGGCACGAGCTGGTGACGACCTCGTGAGCGGGTTGACCGTCGGCGTCGACGTCGGCGGCACCAAGATCGCGGCGGGCGTGGTCGACGAGTCCGGCAAGCTGATCGCGTCGACGCGTCGCGAGACGCCGGCCACCGACACCCACCTGGTGCTCGAGGCCATCGCCGACGGGGTGCGCGAGCTGGCGAGCCACCACGACGTCGTCGGCGTCGGGATCGGCGCGGCGGGGTTCGTCGACGCCGACCGCGCCAAGGTGATGTTCGCGCCGAACCTCGCGTGGCGCGACGAGGACCTGCGCGGCGAGCTGATGGGCCGGCTCGACCTGCCGGTGGTGGTCGAGAACGACGCCAACGCCGTGGCCTGGTCGGAGTCCCGCTTCGGCGCCGGGCGCGACCACGACGACCTCGTGGCGATCACGATCGGCACGGGTGTCGGCGGCGGGATCGTGACCAACGGCCGGCTGCTGCGCGGCGGCTTCGGTGTCGCCGCCGAGATCGGCCACATCACCATGGTCCCGTACGGCCGCCGGTGCGGCTGCGGGCTGCAGGGCTGCTGGGAGCAGTACGGGTCCGGGCGGGCTCTCGTGGGCGAGGCCCGCGAGATCGCGCGGCACTCGCCGGCGTTCGCGGCCGGCCTGCTCGCGGCGGCCGGGGGAGACCCCGAGGCGATCACCGGGGAGATGGTGACCGCCGCGGCCCAGCAGGGCGACGTGGGCGCCCTGCACTGCTTCGACGAGATCGGCCGCTGGATCGGGCTGGGCCTCGCCCAGCTCGCGGCGGTGCTCGACCCGTCGCTCTTCGTCATCGGTGGCGGGGTCTCCGCCGCGGGCGAGGTGCTGCGCGGCCGGGTCGAGGAGACCTTCCGGGCCAACCTCACGGGACGCGGCCACCGGCCCGTCGCGGAGGTCCGGCTCGCGGAGATGGGGTGGGAAGCCGGGATGGTCGGTGCCGCCGACCTGGCCCGGACCAGTGATGACAGTGCCGTTCCGGGGAGTGACCGATGACCAGCGATCCAGGATCCACACCAGGGTCCCAGCCGGGCGCTCCCGGCTCACGGGAGAAGACGACCGCGAAGGCGATCCTCATCTCCATCGTCGCCGCCGTGGGCGGCTTCCTGTTCGGCTTCGACTCCAGCGTCATCAACGGCGCCGTCGACGCCCTCAACAGTCAGTTCGGCCTCGAGAACAGTCCGCTGCTGTCCGGCTTCGCCGTGGCCGTGGCCCTGCTCGGGTCGGCGGTGGGCGCCTGGTTCGCCGGGCCCGTCGCGGACCGGTACGGCCGCGTCCGCGTCATGCTCGTCGCGGCCGCGCTGTTCGCGATCAGCTCGATCGGGTCCGGCCTCGCCTTCGCGGTCTGGGACCTCATCATCTGGCGGTTCCTCGCCGGCGTCGGCATCGGCATCGCCTCGGTGATCGCCCCCGCCTACATCGCCGAGATCGCGCCCGCCCACATCCGCGGGCGCCTCGCGTCGCTGCAGCAGATGGCGATCGTGCTCGGCATCTTCGTCGCCCTGCTCTCCGACGCCCTGCTCGCGGGCGTGGCCGGCGGTGCCGCGAACACGTTCTGGCTGGGCCTCGAGGCCTGGCGCTGGATGTTCCTCGTCGGCATCATCCCGTCGGTCATCTACGCGGTCCTCGCCCTGCGGATCCCGGAGTCGCCGCGCTACCTGGTCGCCAAGGGACAGCTCGAACAGGCGGGTGTCGTCCTCGCGAACGTCCTGGGGACGACCGCCGAGGCGGTGCGGCACAAGGTCGGCGAGATCGCCGAGACGCTGGACCGCGAGGAGAAGCCCAGCCTGCGCGACCTGCGCGGTCACGCGGCGGGTCTGCGCCCGATCGTCTGGGTCGGCATCCTGCTGTCGGTCTTCCAGCAGTTCGTCGGCATCAACGTGATCTTCTACTACTCGACGACGCTGTGGCAGGCCGTCGGGTTCTCCGAGAGCGACTCGTTCCTCGCCTCGGTGATCAACGCGCTGATCAACGTGCTGTCGACCGTCGTCGCGATCCTCATCGTCGACAGGGTCGGCCGGAAGCCGATGCTGCTCGGCGGCTCGGCCGGCATGTTCGTGACGCTCACGATCATGGCGATCGCGTTCTCGCAGTCCGTGCTCACGGTCGGCTCCGACGGCTCGGAGTCGCCCACCCTGCCGGGGCCGTGGGGGCCGATCGCCCTCGTCGCCGCCAACCTCTACGTCGTGTCCTTCGCGGTCACGTGGGGTCCGGTCGTCTGGGTGCTGCTCGGTGAGATCTTCCCGAACTGGCTGCGAGCCGCGGCGCTGTCCGTCGCCGCCGCCGCGCAGTGGATCGCGAACTTCCTCATCACGGTGAGCTTCCAGGCGCTGGCCGACCTCAGCCTGGCGTTCGCGTACGGGCTCTATGCCTTCTTCGCCCTCCTGTCCTTCTTCTTCGTGTCGAGGTACGTGCAGGAGACGAAGGGCAAGGAGCTCGAGGAGATGGTGGCCTGAGAATCCCCTGGCGGCGGGCAGGACGATCAGGTGCATGGATCTCCTGGTCGACCTGCCCTGCCGCCGCCTCCGACTGACCCTCGACGAGGGTTCCGACCGCGCCGCCCTGCTCGCCGAGATCGGCGCACGCCGCGGTGCGGACCCTCCGCGCTGCCTGGCCGACCCGGGCCGCCCTTGCGGTCCGGGTCGGCCGTGCGCGTTCCGCTCCCGCCGCGACACCGCGGTGCGCCGCCCGCCGGGGTCCGCCGGCGGCGGCCGTGCGGGCGAGCGCCCCGCCCAGCACAGGAGTCTCACGCGGGCTCAGTAGGCTGGCGTCCGCCATGCGCATCGGGATCGTGTGTCCGTACTCGCTGGACGTGGCCGGCGGGGTCCAGGCCCACGTCCTCGACCTCGCCCGGGCGCTGACCGGTCTGGGTCACCACGTCGACGTCCTCGCGCCGGCCGGTCCGCAGACGCCGGTGCCCGCCGGGGTGACGCGGGCGGGCAAGGCCGTCGGCGTCCCGTACAACGGCTCCGTCGCCCGCCTGACGTTCGGGCCCGTCTCGCTGGCGCGGGTCCGCCGCTGGCTGCGGGACGGCGACTTCGACGTCCTGCACGTCCACGAGCCCACCGCGCCGAGCCTGAGCTTCCTGGCCCTGGTCGTCGCCGAGGGGCCGGTGGTCGCCACCTTCCACACGTCGACCCCGCGCTCGCGCACCATGACGTTCTTCGAGCCCGTGCTGCGCCCGCTGCTGGAGCGGGTCACGGCGCGGATCGCGGTGTCGCCGCTGGCGCGCCAGGTCTACGTCGAGCACCTCGGCGGCGACGCCGTCGAGATCCCCAACGGCGTCGACGTCGGCGCGTTTGCCGACGCGCCGCCGCTGCCCGGGCGCCCCCACCACGGGGACGGCGCCACGGTCGGCTTCGTCGGGCGCTACACCGAGCCGCGCAAGGGGATGCCCCTGCTGCTCGAGGCCCTGCGCCCGCTCGCGGCCCGGCGCCCGGACCTGCGCCTGCTCGTCGTCGGCCGGGGCGACGAGGACGAGCTGCGCGAGCTCGCCGGGCCCGGGCTCGCCGACCGCATCGACCTGCTCGGCGCCGTCGACGAGGCCACGAAGGCATCGATGCTGGCGTCGGTCGACCTGCTCGCCACGCCCAACACCGGCGGCGAGAGCTTCGGCGTCGTGCTGGCCGAGGGCATGGCGGCCGGGGCGCCGGTCGTGGCCAGCGACATCGACGCGTTCCGCCGGGTGCTGGGCGAGCCCCCGGCCGGGGTCACCGTCGCCACCGGGGACGCCGGGGCCTGGAGCGCCGCGGTCGCCGCGCTCCTCGACGACCCCGCCCGCCGCGAGGCGCTGCGCCGCGCCGGGCGCGAGCGGGTCGCGGCGTTCGACTGGTCGGTGGTCGCGGCCGCCGTGCTGCGCGTCTACGAGGTCGCCGTCGCCGCCGATCCCCGCCGCGTCGGCGCCGGCGGGACCCTGTCGACCCCGGCGGCGCGACGGCCGGCGGCGGACCTACGGTCCTCCTCGTGACGCTCCCCGGTCCCGTCGGCGTGCTGGTGGCGATCGTCGCCACCGCCGTCCTCCTGCTCGTCGTCGTGACCGCCGCGGTGATGATCGCGCGGGCCCGCAGGCTCGACCGGCTGCACGTGCGCACCGACGCCGCCGCCGCCGGGCTCGCCGCCGTGCTCGACCGCCGCGCCGCCGTCGTCCGCGCCGTCGCCGCGACCGCGGGCCCGGTGGCGATGGACGACGCCGACCGGCGGGCCCTGCGCGCGGCCGCCCGCGCCGCCGCCACGACCCGCGCGGCCGAGGACGGCGTGCTCGACCCGGACCGCGAGGCCGCCGAGAACGACCTCACCCGCGCCCTCGCGCCCCTCGACACCGCCGCGCTGCCCGCGGACCTCGCCGCCGAGCTCGCCGACGCGAACGCCCGGGTCGCTGTGGCCCGCCGGGTGCACAACGACGCCGTGCGGGACACGCGCGCCCTGCGCGGGCGCCGGATGGTGCGCTGGCTGCACCTGGCGGGCACCGCGCCGGTGCCGCGCTACTTCGAGATCGCCGAGCCGGGCCCGGACGGCGCCCACGCCGCGGCGCCGGCGGTGCGGGCGGCCCAGGACGCCGTGCGGGTGGTCGTGGTCGACGACGACGGGCGGGTCCTGCTGTTCGAGGGCGTCGACCCGGCGCGGCCCGCGGAGTCGTTCTGGTTCGCCCCCGGCGGCGGGGTCCGGCCGGGCGAGGAGCCCCGGGCCGCGGTCGCGCGCACCCTGGCCGAGGAGACCGGCCTGGACGTCGAGCCCGCGCAGGTGCGGGGGCCGCTCTGGGTGCGCGAGGTGGTGTTCGAGGCCGGCGGCGCCACCTACGCGGGCCGCGAGCTCTTCCACGTCGCGCACGTGCCGTCCGGCGGGATCGACACGAGCGGCTTCACCGAGCACGAGTCCCGCACCGTGCGCGGGCACCGGTGGTGGACGCCGGCCGAGCTCGCGGTGACCCTCGACGTCGTCCACCCCCACCAGCTGCCCGACCTGCTCGCCGATCCGCAGGCCCTCGAACCGGGCGGGACCCCGCTGGCGATCCACTGACCCCTCGACGTGCCGGATCGTGCACCGCGTCACGGCACGCGGGCCGCGGGCGGTCGTACGATCGTTGTGACGTCACCGTCGATGTGCTGCACCCGGAGGACCCACCGTGACCAGGCCCGACACCGCCCCCGCCACCGGCACCGGAGGGGTCAAGCGCGGTCTCGCCGACATGCTCAAGGGCGGCGTGATCATGGACGTCGTCACGCCGGAGCAGGCGAAGATCGCCGAGGACGCCGGGGCCGTCGCCGTGATGGCGCTCGAGCGCGTGCCCGCCGACATCCGCGCGCAGGGCGGCGTGGCGCGCATGTCCGACCCGGACATGGTCGCGGGCATCGTCGAGTCCGTCTCGATCCCGGTCATGGCGAAGGCCCGCATCGGGCACTTCGTCGAGGCGCAGGTGCTGCAGTCCATCGGCGTCGACTACGTCGACGAGTCCGAGGTGCTCACCCCGGCCGACGAGGCCCACCACATCGACAAGTGGGCGTTCACCGTCCCGTTCGTCTGCGGCGCGACCAACCTCGGCGAGGCCCTGCGCCGCCTGGGGGAGGGCGCGGCGATGATCCGGTCGAAGGGCGAGGCCGGCACCGGCAACGTCGTCGAGGCCACCCGCCACATGCGCGCGATCCGCTCGGAGATCCGGGCGCTGTCGCGGATGGACACCCAGGAGCTCTACGCGGCGGCCAAGGAGCTGCGGGCCCCGGTGTCGCTCGTGCAGGAGGTCGCCGAGTCGGGCCGGCTGCCGGTCGTGCTGTTCACCGCTGGCGGCATCGCCACCCCGGCGGACGCGGCGATGATGATGCAGCTCGGTGCCGAGGGCGTCTTCGTGGGCTCGGGCATCTTCAAGTCCGGCGACCCGGCCAAGCGTGCCGAGGCGATCGTGCGGGCGACGACCTTCCACGACGACCCGGACGTGATCGCCAAGGTCTCGGCGGGCCTGGGCGAGGCGATGGTCGGGCGCACGACGTCCGACATGCCCGAGCACGAGCGGCTCGCGACCCGCGGTTGGTGAGGCTCACGCGGCGATCACCGCGGCGCGTGGGACGATGCGGGCGATGACCACCCCGCACGGCGGCTCCCCACGCCGGCTGGTCGACATGCACCGGCCGGCCACGGCGCGGACGCAGGACGTCGACCCCGAGGCGAGCACCGACGTGCTCCGGGCCGTCGGACCGGAGCCGGCCGCCCCCGCCCCGGCGCCGGCCCCCGTGACGCGGCGCCGGAAGGCGGCCCAGGACGCGGAGCCCGTCGAGGAGCCCGCGAAGAAGAACGGCATGGGCACCCCGGCGCTCGTGCTCGGGCTGCTCGCCGTGGCGACCTGCTGGACGGGCTGGGCGGGCGTGGTCCTGGGCCTGCCCGCTGTGGTCGCCGGGTACCTCGGCGCCCGTCGGGCCTTCCACAACCTGGCGACCGACGGGGCGTCCTCGCTCGGCGGGCTCGTCGCCGGGGCCGTCGGGCTCGTCGCGGGCGCGATCATCGTCTGGCCGACGCTGTTCGGCACCGGACAGTTCGGCGACGGCCTGACGCTCGACCAGTGCATGGCCCAGTCGACCACCGCCCGTGAGATGCACATGTGCAAGTCGCAGCATCTCCAGGAGTTCAACCAGCGGTACCCGGGCGCTGCCGAGTAGGCGGCGGTGGCAGGATTCCGCCATGACGTCCGCCTCCCGCCCCGCCCGCGAGAGCGTCGACCCGCGGGAGCGTGACGGCGGCCTCGGCACCGGCGCGCTCGCCCTCGGCATCCTCGCCGTCGGCACCGGACTCTCCGGCCTGATCTGGGACATGGACTGGCTGGCGTGGCTGGGGGTGGCCTTCGGCGTCGTCGGGCTCGTCGTCGGCTTCGTCGGCTCGCGCCGCGCGTTCCACGACCGCGAGCGCAGCGGCGGCGCCTCCCTCGGCGGCTTCGTGCTCGCGCTCATCGGTCTCATCGTGGGCGCGTGGCTGGTCGTGCCGGGCCTGCTCGGGATCGGGACCTTCGGCGAGGGGCTCACGCTCGACGAGTGCATGGCGCAGGCCCAGGGCCAGCAGCAGGAGCGCATGTGCGCGTCCCAGCACCTCGACGAGTACCGCGCCCGCTTCGGCGACCCCGGCGGCACCGGCGGCTGAGCACCCCGCCTTCCTAGACTGGGGGCGTGACCGCACCCGTCGGCGTCCTGGCCCTGCAGGGCAACGTCCCCGAGCACCTCGACGCGCTGCGCGCCTGCGGCGCGGAGGCCCGCCCGGTGCGCCGGCCCGCGGAGCTCGCCGAGGTCGCCGGGCTGGTGCTGCCCGGCGGCGAGTCGACGACCCTCTCGAAGCTCCTCGAGGCCGTGGAGCTGCTCGAGCCGCTGCGCGAGCGCCTGCGCGCGGGGATGCCGGCGTTCGGGTCGTGCGCGGGGATGATCCTGCTGGCCCGCGAGGCCATCGACGGGCGCCCCGACCAGCACCAGCTCGGCGCCCTCGACATCACGGTGCGCCGCAACGCCTTCGGCCGGCAGGTGCAGTCGTTCGAGACGGACCTGGCGGTGACCGGCGTCGTCGGCGGGCCGGTGCGGGCGGTGTTCATCCGCGCCCCGTGGGTGGAGTCGACCGGTCGCGGGGTCGAGGTCCTGGCGCGGGTGCCCGGCGCCGTACCCGGGCCGGCGTCGGGCAAGGTCGTCGCGGTGCGGCAGGGCCCGGTGATGGCGACGGCGTTCCACCCCGAGCAGACCGGCGACGCCCGGCTGCACGACCTGTTCCTGCGCCGGGTGCGGGAGTACGCCGCCGCCGGCTGACGTACGTGAGCGAACTTTGGTGCTATAGCCCCGAAGTTCGCTCACGTGCGTGCTGGGTGTCGACGGCGGACCCAGGCCGGTAGGCTGCCCCGATGCCGCGCTACGCCGACCGCCCCACCGTCGAGGCCGAGGTCCACATCGCCGCTCCCCCGGCGCGGGTGTGGCCGCTGGTCCGGGACATCGCGGTCGTCGCCGACACCTCCGAGGAGCTCCAGGAGGCGCACTGGCTGCCGGCGCCGGACGGGCCGGCCGAGGGCGAGGCGCCCGCGGTGGGCCACCGCTTCCGCGGCCGGAACTCCCACCCGCAGGCGGGGGAGTGGGAGACGGTGTCGACCGTCGTCGAGTGCGACGAGGAACGGCGCTTCTCGTGGGCCGTGATGGACACCGCCAACCCCACCGCGACCTGGCTGTTCACCCTCACGCCCGTCGGGGAGGGCACCGAGCTGCGGCAGTGGGCGCAGATGGGTCCGGGGCCGTCGAACCTGACGAAGGTCATCGAGCGGATGCCCGACAAGGAGGAGCGGATCGTCGCCGGCCGGCTGCGGGAGTTCCGGGCGGGCATCGAGCGCACGCTGGCGGGGATCAAGGAGCGGGCCGAGTCCTGATGCGCACGGCCACCACCGTCGAGGCCTCCGGCGCGCCGTGGGCCGAGACGGTCGACTTCGTGGTCGAGGCCGAACGGCTCGGCCTCGACGTGTGCTGGGTCGCCGAGGCGTGGGGGTCCGACGCGCCGTCGCCGCTGGGCTACCTCGCGGCGCGCACCGACCGGATGCTGCTCGGGTCCGGCGTGGTGCAGGTCGGCACCCGCACCCCGGCTCTGATCGCCCAGACCGCACTGACCCTGCAGACACTCGCCGAGGGCCGCTTCCTCCTGGGCCTCGGCAGCTCCGGGCCCCAGGTCGTCGAGGGGCTGCACGGGGTGCCGTTCGCCCACCCGCTGGGGCGGATGCGCGAGACCGTCGAGGTCGTGCGGCGGGTGATGGCGGGGGAGAAGGTCGCCTACGCCGGGCGCCACGTCACGCTGCCCCTGCCCGGCGGGGAGGCCCGCCCGATGCGGGTGTCGGTGCGCGCCGAGCACCCCGTCCCGATCTACCTGGCCACCCTCTCGCCGCGGATGCTGCACCTCACCGGCGAGGTCGCCGACGGCTGGCTCGGGACGAGCTTCGTCCCCGAGGGCGCCGCCACCTCGCTCGACCGCCTCGCGGCGGGCGCCGCGGCGGCCGGGCGCACGCTCGCCGACCTCGACCTGTGCCAGGGCGCCGAGGTGGCGTTCGCCGAGGACCCCGACGAGCTCGACGCGATGCTCGACGCGCGCCGCGCGGGCCTCGCGTTCAGCCTCGGCGGGATGGGCTCGGCGAGCCGGAACTTCTACCGCGACGCCTACGCCCGCCAGGGGTTCGCCGACGTCGCGGCCGAGGTGGGCGCGCTGTGGCGGGACGGGCGCCGCGACGACGCCGCCGCCGCGGTGCCGCGGGCGATGGTCGCGGCGACCACGCTGATCGGCACCGAGGACGGCGTGCGCGACCGCCTGCGCGCCTGGCGCGACGCCGGGATCACCACGGTGCGGCTCTACCCGGCGGGCGCGGACCTCGGCGAGCGGCTGGACACGCTGGGGCGCGCGATCGAGCTGATGAAGGAGGTCGGATGACGGAGACGCCGCTGCGCTGGCGCGACGTCGAGAGCGGCGCGTGCTCGATCGCGCGCACGATGACCGTCCTGGGCGAGCCGTGGACGATGCTCGTGGTGCGCGACCTCCTGCACGGCGTGCGCCGTTTCGACGACCTCGTCGCGCACCTCGGGATCGCCCGCACCGTGCTCGCCCGGCGCCTGGCGGTGCTGGCGGACGCCGGCCTCGTCGAGACGCGGGAGTACCGGGAGCCGGGCCGCCGGACGCGCCGCGAGTACCGGCTCACCGAGGCCGGGCGGGACCTGCGGCCGGTGCTCATGGCGCTGATGGCCTACGGCGACCGCCACCGTGCCGACGGGCCGCCGGTGGTGGTGCGCCACGAGGGCTGCGGGGCGCCGGTGGAGCTGGTGGCGGAGTGCGCGGACGGCCACCGCCTGGGCGCGGAGGACCGGGTGCGCAGCACGCCCGGGCCCGGGGCCCGGGGTGCCGCGCACTGAGCGGGCGTCAGCGCGCCGCGTCGGCGACCTTGTCGATCGTCTGCGTCATCTGGTCCTCGGTCACGAGCGGGAAGAAGCCCTTGAAGTCGGCGTCCTGGACCCCGCTCCAGTCGTAGACCTGGGTGACCTCGGTGCCGCCGCCCGAGGGCGCGAGCTCCCAGGTCCACGTGTGGCCCTTCGCGGTGACGTTCCCGAGCTTGTCGGTGTAGCCGTCGATCGGGTGCAGCTGCGGCGCCCAGCCGATCCGGCGGTCCTGGTCGTAGGCCGTGACGGTGTTGAGCATCTGGTAGTCGCCCAGCACGTCGTTGCGCATGTTCATGACGAACTGGTCGCCGATGCCGCTGACCGCACCCTCACCGTCGACGCCCCGCAGCATGCCGGCGCCGTCGAACTCGTGGTGGCGGGCGGGCGTGCTGAGCAGCGCGAAGATCTGCTCGGGCGGCGCGTCGACGGTGCGGGTGACGGTGACCTGCTCACTCATGGATTCCCCTCCGTTGGTGGACGGAGGTGTCGTGCCCCACACGTCCGGCACGCAAACGGTTGGGCACGACTGGATCGGCGCAGCGTCAGCGTCCGGGCGGGGCCAGGCGGTAGACGGCGTCCGCGCCGTCGTCGGTGATGTAGACGGCCCCGTCGGGCCCCTGCACCGCGGCCACGGGCCGCCCCCAGCGGGAGCCGTCGGGGCCCTGGAAGCCGCCGACGAGGGTGCGCTGCCCGTCGAGCGCGCCGCCCCGCCACGAGTAGAACGAGACCTCCGGCGCGCGGGGCGTCTGGCGGTTCCACGACCCGTGCACGCCGACGAGCGCGCCCTGGCCGTACGGGGCCGGGAGCGTGCCGAAGGCGAGCCCGAGCGGCGCCGAGTGGGCGCCCATCGTCTGCTCGATCGGCGTCAGCGACCGGCAGTCCAGCGCGCGGCCGTCGGGGTTCGTCTCGGCATCGGCGACGAACGGGACATCGGACGGGTCGACCGCGCTGCCGGCCACGCCCGGGTTCACGTCGGGATCGGGGTTGCAGAACGGCCACCCCACGTCGCGGCCGGGGTAGAGCCGGGCGAGCTCCTCGGGCGGGTGGTCGTCGACGTAGTCGGGGATGACGCGCCCGCGCGCCGACCCGTCGTCGTCGCCGTAGGGGCGGTCGTAGGGGAACGGGATGTTGTCGCGGTTGTTGACCGCGGTCCACACCGCGCCGTCCGGGGCGACGGCCAGGCCGGTGCCGTTGCGCACGCCGCGGGCGTACGGCTCCGCGGCACCGCCGCCCGGCGGGATGCGCAGGATCGACGCCCGCTGCGGGGTCGAGTCCCGGTCCTGGGGCGAGACGTTGGCGGTGGAGCCGACCGAGACGTACACCGAGCCGTCCGGGCCGACCGCGACGCTCTTGAGCGCGTGCGCGTAGGCGCCGCGCAGGTCGGGGCTCCGCGCGTCGGGCAGGTCGTCGACGACCGTGGTCGGCGCGCCGAGCGAGCCGCCCTGGTACGGGTAGGACCGCACCGCGTTGCTCTCGGCGATGTAGAGGGTGTTCCCGACGAAGGTCAGCCCGTGCGGCTGGGTCAGCCCGTCGACCAGCGGCGTGCTCGTCGGACCGTTCGGCCCGGCGACCAGCCGCACGACCTCGCCGGCGCCGGGGCGCGAGACCAGCAGGGCCCCGTCGGGGGCGAACGCCTCCATCCGGGCGCCGGGCACGCGCGCCCACACGGCCATCGACCAGCCGGGCGGCACCAGCGCCTGGCGGGGGGCGTTGAACGGGTCGTCGCCCATGCCGGCGGGCACCGTGACGGGCACCGGCGTCAGGCCCTCGGTGGCCGCGCCCGAGGGAGCGGGCCCCTCGCCGCCGGTGGGGCCGGCCGACGCCGTCCGCGCGGGGTCGGCCGGAGCCGCGGGCGAGCTGCCCGGCGCCGCGGGTGGGGTGGCGGCCCCACCACAGGCAGCGGCCAGCGCGAGCAGGACCGCGGTGGCCCCCGTCGCGGCGCGTCTCCACGGTCTCGCGGCAGGCATCGCGCCCCTTCGTCTCGACTCGTCCCGACGTTCCGACGGACGCCAGCGCACCACACGGCCGGGTGCTCCGCGCGCCCGGGCCCGTGTTCGGATGCGGGCGTGGGCTGGTTCAGCCCCGCAGGATCAGGCAGCTCGAGGTGGCCTCGGCGACGAGGCGCCCCGCCCCGTCGACGAGCTCGGCACGGGCCAGCGCCGTGCTGCGCCCGGCGTGGACGACGTGACCCGTGGCGCGGGCGGTGCCGGAGTCGGCGGTGAGCTTGCGCAGGAACTTCACCGAGAGATCCAGGCTCGTGTAGGCGACCCCGGCCTCCAGGGTGCTGTGCACGGCGCACCCGGCCGCCGAGTCGAGCAGCGTCGCGTAGATGCCGCCGTGCACCGACCCGATCGGGTTGTAGTGGAACTCCGCAGGCTCGACGGTGAACACGACGCGACCGGGCTCCACCGACGCCACCGCCGCCCCGACCAGCGTCATGATCGGCGGCGGCGGGAGGGTGCCGTCCGCCATGGCCTGCAGGAACTCGAGGCCGCTGCGCGAGCCCGCCGCGGCGGCGAGCTCGCGGGGGTCGGACCAGGAGTGGGTGCGCTCGCGCGTCGTGACGTCCATCGTGCTCCTGTCGCCGTGCTGAGTATCGGATCGGGACCCAGATGTCTCCGCACCGTACCGTCCCGCCCGCCGCGCGGGGCCGTCGGTAGACTGGACCGTCGGAAGCGTGCGCGGTGGACACCGCCACCAGCGCCGGCCGGGCCCAGCAGGACCAGCCCGGGAGCGGTGCGTGCGAGACGAAGGGCGGGAGCGATGAGCGGCCACTCCAAGTGGGCGACCACCAAGCACAAGAAAGCCGCGATCGACGCGAAGCGCGGCAAGATGTTCGCCAAGCTGATCAAGAACATCGAGGTCGCGGCGCGCACCGGCGGCGGCGACCCCGCGGCCAACCCGACGCTCTACGACGCCATCCAGAAGGCGAAGAAGACGTCGGTGCCCAACGACAACATCGACCGCGCGGTCAAGCGCGGCTCGGGCGCCGAGGCCGGCGGGGCCGAGTACCAGGCCATCACCTACGAGGGCTACGCCCCGGGCGGGGTGGCGGTGCTCGTCGAGTGCCTCACCGACAACAAGAACCGCGCGGCGGGCGAGGTCCGCACGGCCATGAACCGCAACGGCGGCGCGATGGCCGACCCGGGCTCCGTGGCGTACCTGTTCACCCGCAAGGGCGTCCTCATCGTCCCGAAGGCGCAGGCGTCCGGTGAGCTCGCCGAGGACGACCTGCTGCTCGCCGTCCTCGAGGCCGGCGCGGAGGAGGTCAACGACTACGGCGAGAGCTTCGAGGTCCTCACCGACCCCTCGGACCTCGTCGAGACCCGCAAGGCGCTGCAGGAGGCGGGCTTCGACTACGACTCCTCCGAGGTGTCGTTCGTCCCGTCGATGAACGTCGAGGTCGACGCCGACGGCGCGCGGAAGGTCCTGCGGATCATCGACGCGCTCGAGGACTCCGACGACGTCCAGAACGTCTACTCGAACTTCGACGCCTCGGACGAGGTCATGGCCGAGGTCGGCTGACCGGCATGACACCTCGCCCGTGACGACGGTGCCGTGCGTCGTGGCCGCGCTCCACGGCGCCGACGCGGGGGAGGCGCTGACCGTGCAGTACGCCGCGTACCTCTCCGAGGCGCGCCGCTACGGCACCACCGAGATCCCGCCGCTGCGCGAGACCGTCGCCGCGTTGGCCGCGGACCTCGGCCGGGGCGACGTCCGCGGCTTCGGCGCGTGGGCGGGGCAGCGGCTCGTGGGGTCGGTGCGCCTGCGGGGCGGTGTCGGCGGCGGCATCGGCAGCGGCTCCGGCTGCGCGGAGCTCGCCCGCTTCTCGGTCGCTCCCGACGCGCAGGGCCACGGCATCGGCCGGGCGCTGCTCGAGCGCGCGCACGGCGAGCTGGCCCCCGGCGACGTGACCTGGCTCGTCACCGGCGCCCGCAGCGAGGAGAACCTGCGGCTCTACCGGCGCGCGGGCTACGAGGAGACCGGGCGGCGGGTCGACAGCGCGGGCGTCGACTTGCTGCGGATGGAGCGGTTGGCGCCGCGGTGAGGGTGAGCTCGCGCGTCGTCGGGGTCCTGCTCGGGCTCGCCGCGGCCGTCGTCGCCCTCTGGGTCCCGTTCTGGTGGTGGGCGCCCGCCGGGTCCCCGACGGCGTTCGCCCTGCTGCCGCTGACGCCGGCGGTGGCCGTCGTCGCCGCGGTCGTGGCCGTGCTGGCCCTGGTGCTGCGGCGGTGGGCCGTGGGGGTGGTCGCCGTGGTGGCCGCGCTCGCGCTCGCCGCGGTGGTCGTGCCCCGTGCCGTGCCGTACGGCGACCCGATGATCCGCCCCGGGCCGACCAGCGCTGCGGTGGTCGTGGCGACCGTGAACCTGCAGTTCGGCCGGGCGGACCCGGCCGCCGTCGTGGCGCTGGTGCGCGAGCGGCGGGTCGAGGTCCTGGGGCTGCAGGAGGTGACGCCCGCGGCGGAGCGGCGCCTCGACGAGGCCGGGCTGGGCGCGGAGCTGCCGTTCCGCGCGTCGATGGCGCGCAGCGGCGCGGGTGGCACGACCCTGGTCGCGCGCCACCCGCTGGCGCCGTCGGGCCTGCCCCTGCGGCCCGGGGTGTTCTCGCAGGTGACGGCCCGCGTGCTGACGCCGGCCGCGCCGGTCGACGTCGTCGTCGCCCACCCGGCGGCACCGGTCTTCCGTGACGACCCCGAGGGCTGGGCCCGCGAGATCACCGACCTGCCCGGCCCGGCGGGGCTCGACGGGCCGCCGCGGCTGATCGTCGGGGACCTCAACGCGACGCTCGACCACCGGCCGTTGCGGGAGTTGATCTCGAGCACCTGGACGGACTCGGCGCGGGAGCTCGGGGACGCGCTGCACGGGACGTGGCCCACCGACCGGGCCGTCCCGCCGTTCGCGGCGATCGACCACGTGCTCGTGTCCGGCCCGGTGACGCCGGTGGACCTCGCGACGTCGCGCATCCCCGCCACCGACCACGCGGCGCTCGTCGTCACGGTGCTCGTGTCGCGCTCGGACCGGGGACTCAGCCCGGGGGCGTGAGCGGGCGGCCCAGCACCCGTTCCCACGCGGCGCGCTCCTCCGCGAGCCCGGTGACCGGCCCGTCGAACGGGGCGACCGCGCCGTCGTCGAGGCTCCACGTGCCGACCACGCGGCCGTCGTCGACGACCACGGGCGCGATCCAGCCGGCGGCGCGGCTGACGTCCGTGCGGTGCTCCGGGGGCACGAGGTCGGGGTCGGCGGTGCCGGCGCCGAGCACGTAGGGGTCGAACGGGCCGAGCAGGCGCGGGCCGACGGGGTCGGCGCCGCGGAGGTCCTCGAGATCGGCGGTGGCGGCGTAGCGGGCCGCGCCGTCGACGGTGACCGCGGTGAGCGTCCCGTCGGCGACGAGACCGGCGAACCAGCTCCGGAGCCGGGCCTTCTTCGTGCCGCCGCGCAGGAGCCAGGCGTCGAAGGCCTCGGGGCTCGCCGGCCCGTGGGCGGCGAGGAAGGCCGGGATGATCGTGCGGGCGGCCTCGTCGGGGTCGGGCAGGCCGGGCCAGCCCGGGAGCGCGCGCGCCGGGCTCGTGAACGTCACCCGCTGCCCGGCGGCCGGGCCGTGACAGAGCAGTCCCTGCCACGCGAGCGGCTTGAGGACCGTGCCCCAGCCGGAGCCCAGCGCGCCGGTCAGGTCGGCGTGGCCGCTGTGGGCGGTGAGCGCGGCGGTGAGCTCGTCGCGGGTGAGGGGCGCGGTGTGGTCGGCGAACACCGCCACGACGGCCGCTTCGAGGGCGCGCATCTGCTCGGCGGTGGCGAACTCGCGCTGCCACGAGCCCTTGTCCCACGACCGCGCCGAGGCCAGCAGGGAGAGCAGCGCGGGCGCCTGGTCGGCGGCGAGCAGGTGCAGCGTGCCGCGGGCCGCCCACGTGCGCACCAGCGTCCCCGCGGTCAGCGCGGCCTCGACGGCGCCGTCGTCCGCGGTGCCCGCGCCCGTGCGGATGCCCACCGCCTGCGCCGCGGCCGAGGGCACCTGCGCCTGGACCCCGACCAGCCGGCGGGCGATGCCGACGGGGCCGTCTCCGTCGCGGTGGACCAGGAACTGGCGGTGCAGGCGGAAGCGGCGGACCTGCGCCGGGCTGATCTCCGGCGTGGCCGTCACGAGGTCTCGAAGGTGCGCAGGCCCTGCGGCTCGGCGTCGGTCACCTCGACGTCGGTGACCCGGGCGTGCGGCGACCCCTCCCGCGCCCAGGCGATCATCTTGTCGACGGCGTCGTCCTCGCCCTCGACGACCATCTCGACGGTGCCGTCGTCGCGGTTGCGCGCCCAGCCGGCGACGCCGAGGTCACCGGCGGCGTCCCGGGCGCTCGCGCGGTAGAAGACGCCCTGCACGCGCCCGTGGACGACGATGTGCTTGCTCTGCACCTCTCGCACTCCGTTCGAACGTGTGTTCTACTCATCGGGTGACCGCCGCGTGGACGCCCTCCCTGTTCGGGGGCGGCGAGGACGCGGGGAGCCCGGAGGTCGACCCGGCGGTCGTCCTGCGGCGCATCGTGCTCGACGACCGTTCGTGGGTCGACCTGGCCCCGGCCTGGATCGCCGGCGCGGACGCGTGGTTCGACGCGATCGTGGCCGAGGCACCGTGGGACCAGCGGCGCCGCCGGATGTACGACCAGGACGTCATGGAGCCGCGGCTGACGTGCGGGTGGCGCATCGACGAGGCCCCGGGCCCGCTGCCCGCCGTCGCCGAGGTCCTCACCCGGCGCTACGGCGTCCGGTTCGACCGCGTGGGGTGCAACTACTACCGCGACGGCGCCGACTCCGTGGCCTGGCACGGCGACCGCGTGCGGTTCACCCACGAGGCGCCGATCGTCGCGATCGTGTCCCTGGGCGCGCCGCGGCGCTTCGGGCTGCGGCCGCTGGCGGGCGGGACCTCGACGCGGCTGACCGTCGCGGGCGGCGACCTCCTCGTCATGGGCGGGCGCTGCCAGCACGACTGGCAGCACACGGTGCCGAAATGGCCCGGCGCCGGCCCGCGGGTCAGCGTCACGTTCCGCCACGACGACCCGGGGCCACGGCCGTAGCGGTCGTCGGAGTCGTCGTCAGATCGGGATCTCGCTCGTGTCCCCGTCCTCGCGGGGGCCGCGGAGGCGGCGGTCCTCCTCGGCGATCCGCAGGTCGTTGATGCTGGCCTCGCGCCGGCGCATGAGGCCGTTGTCGGCGAACTCCCAGTTCTCGTTGCCGTAGCTGCGCCACCACTGCCCGGCGGCGTCGCGGCACTCGTACTGGAAGCGCACCGCGATGCGGTGGCCGGCGTAGGTCCAGAGCGACTTGCGGAGCACGTAGTCACGCTCGCGCTCCCACTTGCGGGTCAGGAAGTCGACGACCTCCGCGCGCCCTGTGACCCACTCGTCGCGGTTCCGCCACACCGTGTCCAGCGTGTAGGCCAGCGCGACCTTCTCCGGGTCGCGGGTGTTCCACGCGTTCTCGGCGGCGAGCACCTTCGCGCGCGCCGACTCCTCGTCGAACGGCGGGAACGGCGGACGGGGTTCCTCGGTCCGGCTCGTGGTGACGGGCTCGCTCCTCCTCGCGCGGGCCGCCTTGGGGCGGCCGGCGGGTCACCGGCTGTCGGCGGGCTCTCCATCTCGATCTCCCGAGAGTGTCACGAGTGTCCTCGCGCGACCGGTGGCGTGGCGACCGGCACGTTCCGCAGGTCCTGACTCGTGTCGATCATGCAGTAGGTGCGGCTCCCGCGGGCGTCGGCGCTGCCCGGGGAGATCAGGGGCGCGTGGTCCACCGCCGAGGTCGGGGGCCGGTGCACCAGGTGCTCCTGATCACGGGCGGCGCGGGACACGCCGCGTCGGGGGAGGTGGGCGGGCCGCCGACCCCGCGCCGCGTAGCGTCGCGGGCCATGCGGGTGCTGGGCGTCGACCCCGGGCTGACGCGCTGCGGTCTCGGCGTGGTCGAGGGCCGCGGCGGCCGGGCCGTGCGTGCCGTGGCGGTCGACGTGGTCCGCACCCCGCCCGACGCCGAGGTCGCCGAGCGCCTCGGCGCCGTGGCCGACGTCGTCGAGGCGTGGATCGCCGAGCACCGGCCGGACGTGGTGGCCGTCGAGCGCGTGTTCGCCCAGCACAACGTCCGCACGGTGATGGGCACCGCCCAGGTGGGCGGGGTGGTCGCGCTCGTCGCCGGGCGGGCCGGGCTGCCGGTCGCGTTCCACACGCCGAGCGAGGTCAAGGCCGCGGTCACCGGGTCGGGCCGGGCGGGCAAGGAGCAGGTGACGGCCATGGTCACCCGCGTGCTCGCGCTCGACACCGCCCCGCGCCCCGCGGACGCCGCGGACGCCCTCGCGCTCGCCGTCTGCCACTGCTGGCGCGCCCCGATGATCGCGCGCATGGCCGAGGCGGAGGCCCGTGCCGCCGAGGTCACCAAGCGCCACCGCGCCCGCCTCGCCGCCGCCCGCAAGGCGAGCCGGACAGGCACCCCGAGCACCCCGAGCACCCCGAGCACCCCGAGCCGGGCCGGCAAGGCCCCGCGCTGACCGGGGCGCGGGTGTTCGAGCGATGCGGCTTTCCTGGCGTCCCACGCCAGGATCGCCACACGCTCGCTCACGCGACACGCCGAGCGCCCGTGATCGGTCGACCGTGACCGAGCGACCGTGACCGAGCGACCGTGACCGCGCGCCCCGCCCCCGAGCACGTGATCTCCGCTGACGGGACGCGGATCGAGGTCGAGACGCTCGGCGCCGGGCCACCGCTGGTCCTCACGACCGGGGCACTGCAGGGCCGGGCGGGCGTCCGGCTGCTCGCGCAGGCGCTGGCCGACCGGTTCACGGTGCACCTCTGGGACCGCCGCGGCCGGGGCGACAGCGGCGGCGCGCCCGATCCCGCGCTCGATCCGCTCGGTCCCGACGGCGAGACGCTCGTGGCCGCCGAGGTTGCCGACCTCGCCGCCGTCGTCGAGCACGCCTGCGGCGAGCACGCCGGCCGCGAGCACGCCGGCCGCGAGCACGCCGGTGGAGAGCACGCCGGTGGCGGGCACGCCGGCCCCGCGCCCGCCCACTACGCGCACTCGGCGGGCGCGGTCCTGGTGCTCGAGGCGGTGATGCGGGGCGTGCCGGCGGGCCGGGTCGTCGCCCACGAGGCGCCGTGGCGGGTCGACGGTGCGGACGCCGGCGCGCGCCGTGACCTCGCCGTCGCCACCATGACCGCGCTGCGCGAGGGCCGTGACGACGACGCCGCGGCGGCGTTCCTCGGCGGGTTCCCGGCGGCCGCGCCGGCCCCGGTCGAGCGGTTGCGCGCCACCCCGTTCTGGGCGGGCACGGTCGCGCTGGCCCCGTCACTGCCGCACGACGTCGCGCTCGTGACGCGCGACGTGCTGCCGGCGGCGCGTCTCGCCGCCCTCACCGTCCCGCTGCTCGCCCTCGACGGCGCGGCGAGCCCCGGGTGGGTGCGCGACGCCGTCGCCGCGCTCGCCGCGGCGGTCCCGGGCGCGGAGCACCGCACGATGGCGGGCCAGGAGCACTTCGTCGTCCCGGCGGTCCTCGCGCCGGTGGTCGCGGAGTACCTGGAGGGCGGCGCGGCGGTCCGCGGGACCGTCGGGGGCGGCCGGTAACCTTCGAACGCGTGTTCGCCAGCCGCGACGTCGGGAGGGTCCAGCGGTGATCTCGTCGGTGCGCGGGGAGGTGCTCTCGGTCGGGCTCGACCACGCGGTGGTCGAGGTCGGCGGCGTGGGGCTGGCCGTGCAGGCCACGCCGGCCACGCTCGCCCGCCTGCGCCGCGGACAGTCCGCCCGGCTCGACACCGCGTTGGTGGTCCGGGAGGACTCGCTGACGCTCTTCGGCTTCGCCGACAACGCCGAGCGCGAGATGTTCCTGCTGCTGCAGACGGTGTCCGGGGTCGGGCCACGTGTCGCGCTGGCGACCCTCGCCGTGCTCGACCCGGCGGCGCTGAGCCACGCCCTCGCCGACGGCAACCTCACGACGCTGATGAGCGTGCCGGGCATCGGGCGCAAGGGCGCCGAGCGCCTCGTGGTCGAGCTGCGCGACAAGGTGGCCCCGCCGAGCGCCGCGGACGCCGCCGACGGCGAGGTGGCCGCGAGTCCGGTCGCCACGGGCAGCCTGCGCGACCAGGTGGTCGAGGCGCTCGTCGGGCTCGGGTTCGCCGCGAAGCCCGCCGAGAAGGCGGTCGACGAGGTGCTGGGCAACGGCGGGCCGTCCGACTCCTCGGCCGTCCTGCGCGCGGCGCTCTCCCGCCTGGGCCCGCGATGAACGAGCCGCACGCGGACGAGATGGAGGAGTCGCTCGAGCGGGCGCTGGCGAGCACGGCCGCCGACGGCGAGTCCGATCTCGAGAACCGCCTGCGGCCCGCGCGGCTGACGGAGTTCATCGGCCAGCCCCGGGTCCGCGAGCAGCTCGACCTCGTCCTCCAAGGGGCGATGCGCCGCGGACGGCCGCCGGACCACGTGCTGCTCTCCGGCCCGCCCGGCCTCGGCAAGACCAGCCTGGCGATGATCATCGGTCACGAGCTCGGCGCCGCCGTGCGCATCACCAGCGGTCCGGCGCTGGAGCGGGCGGGCGACCTCGCGGCGATGCTGTCGAACCTCGTCGAGGGCGACGTGCTGTTCATCGACGAGATCCACCGCATGGCCCGGCCCGCGGAGGAGATGCTCTACCTCGCGATGGAGGACTTCCGGGTCGACGTCGTGGTCGGCAAGGGCCCGGGCGCGACGTCGATCCCGCTGGACGTCGCGCCGTTCACGCTCGTCGGCGCCACGACGAGGGCCGGCTCGCTCACCGGCCCGCTGCGGGACCGCTTCGGGTTCACCGGGCACATGGAGTTCTACGAGCCGTCCGACCTGGAGCTGGTGCTGCGGCGCAGCGCGCAGATCCTCGAGGTCGACCTGCGCCCCGACGGCGGCACCGAGATCGCCCGGCGCTCCCGGGGCACGCCGCGCATCGCCAACCGCCTGCTGCGCCGCGTGCGCGACTACGCGGAGGTCCGCGCCGACGGCGCCGTGACGCGCGACGTCGCCCGCGCGGCCCTGGCCGTCTACGACGTCGACGAGCTCGGGCTGGACCGGCTCGACCGCGCCGTGCTCGGTGCGCTGGTCCGCAGCTTCGGCGGCGGGCCGGTCGGGGTGTCGACGCTGGCCGTGGCGGTGGGGGAGGAGCCCGGCACGGTCGAGGAGGTCTGCGAGCCCTACCTCGTGCGGGCCGGGATGCTGGCCCGTACGCCACGCGGGCGAGTCGCGACGGCCGCCGCGTGGCGCCATCTGGGTCAGGAGGCGCCTCCTACGGCGTTCGACGCGCCGGACGACGAGCGGGGCCAGGGCACGCTGTTCGGATGAGCTGGCAGACTCGGAATCGGACACACGCCGGGCGCACCGCCGCCGCGCCCGCCCGCTGATCGGAGAACGATGGACCTGATCTTCCCCCTGCTCATCCTGTTCATGATCGGTCTGGTGTTCATGTCCAGCCGGCAGCGCAAGAAGCAGGAGAACAAGCAGAAGGAGCTGCAGAACAGCATCAAGGTCGGCGATGTGGTCGTCATGACCTCGGGCATCAGCGGCACGGTGGTCGACGTCGACGACGAGCGCACCATCGACCTCGAGATCGCCCCGGACGTCGTCACCACCTGGCTGCGCGCCGCGGTCCGCGAGACCCTCGTGGGCGACGCGGGCGCCGAGCACACCGACGACGACACCGCGCACGAGGCGCTGCCGGAGTCGTCGGTGCCGACCGAGTCCACCCCGGTCGTGGACGCGGGCACGAACGGCTCGCCGGCGAAGTCGGACATCGCGGCGGACAAGAAGGACGCCGCGTCCGACGCGACCGACAACGTCTCGTCGCCGCGCAGCTCCTGACGCCGTAGGAGGCGGGGCGGCGCCGGGAGCGTCGGGCCCGGCGCCTACCCTCGCGTCGAGCCCACCGGCTCACCGACCCGATCTTCCTGGAGCAACGCAGCGTGGCCCCTCCGACCGTCCGATTCCGGCCCGGGCGTTACCTCGCCGCCTTCGTGGTGGTCGTCGCGGCGCTCTACGGACTGGTGTTCTTCACCGGGGACGGGTCCCCGACGCCGAAGCTCGGCATCGACCTCCAGGGCGGCACGCGGGTGACGCTGACGGCGCGCACCGAGACCGGGGCGCCGCCGACCAACGACCAGCTCAACCTGGCGCGCCAGATCATCGACCAGCGCGTCAACGGGCTCGGCGTCAGCGGCGCCGAGGTGGTGCAGGACGGCAACAACCTCGTCATCACCGTCCCCGGCCAGGAGGGCGACCAGGCGCGCTCGCTCGGCCAGACCGCGCGGCTGTACTTCCGGCCGGTGCTCGGCGGCCCGATCCCGGCCAACCAGCAGCCGGGTCAGCCCGGTCAACAGGGGCAGCCGGGCGACCAGGGCGCGGCCGGTCAGGCGCCGGGACAGCAGGGCGGCGCGAGCGGCGCCGGCACGCCGGGGCAGACCCCCGGCGGGCAGAGCGCCCCGCTCGGCCCGCCCGCCGGCGCCGACCGGCCCGCCCAGCCCCCCGTCCCCACGCCACCGCCCGGGGCCGAGGCCGGCGGCGGCACCTCGCAGGACCCGCGCCTCGCCCAGGCGATCGCCGAGGCGAAGACGACCCGCCAGAGCGAGGACCCGGCGGTGCAGGAGCAGGCGGCGCTGGCGCTGAACTGCGCGGTGGAGGACCCGCTGCGGGGCTACGACGACCCGGCGAAGCCGCTGGTGTCGTGCAACCGCGAGGGCACCGAGAAGTACCTGCTCGGCCCGGCGATCCTCTCGGGCACCGACGTGGCGAGCGCGACGCCCAACCCGAACCCCCAGGGCGTCGGCTGGATCATCAACCTCGCCTTCAAGGGCGGCCAGCCGGCGACGACGTGGGCCGACTACACCAGCGCGAACGTCAACAACTCGAACGCGGTCGTGCTGGACTCGCAGGTGGTCTCGGCGCTGCGGATCGTCCAGCCGCTGCTCGACGGCAACGCGCAGATCTCCGGCAACTTCAACCAGGGGTCGGCCACCGACTTCGCGAACGTCCTGCGCTACGGGTCGCTGCCGCTGTCGTTCGACACCTCCGAGGCGCAGACGGTGTCCGCGACGCTCGGGTACGCGTCCCTGCAGGCCGGTCTCATCGCCGGGCTGGTCGGGCTCGCGCTGGTGTTCATCTACTCGCTCTTCTACTACCGGGCGCTCGGCGTGCTGACGATCCTGTCGCTGATCCTGTCCGGCGCGGTGGTCTACGCGGTGCTCGTGCTGCTCGGGCGCACGATCGGCTTCACCCTCGACCTCGCGGGCGTCGCCGGGTTCATCGTGGCGATCGGCATCACCGCCGACTCGTTCGTGATCTTCTTCGAACGGATCAAGGACGAGGTCCGCGAGGGACGAAGTTTCCGCTCGGCGGTACCCCGCGGATGGATACGCGCGAGACGCACGATCCTCTCCGGCGACGCGGTGAGCTTCCTCGCCGCCGTGGTGCTCTACGTGCTCGCCGTCGGCCAGGTCAAGGGCTTCGCCTTCACCCTGGGCATGTCCACCGTCCTCGACCTCGTCGTGGTGTTCCTCGTGACGCACCCCCTGCTGGCCATGGCGTCGAACTCGCGCCTGTTCTCCAGCCCCGCCTGGTCCGGCCTGGGCGAGGTGGTGCGCCACGTCCCCGGGCCGAGGAAGGGGTCGACGACGCCCCGGCCCGGGGCCCGCCGCGCCGGGGGTCGCCCGGGGACCGGCCCCGGGAACGGCAGCCCCGACGGCTCCCCGTCCGACCGCACGCGCAGCCGCGCGGGACGGGGAGGTGCGCGATGACCCGCCCCACCGGACGCCGCCGCGCCGGGAACCGGGCCGGCGACACCTCCGTGGACACGCCGGTCGACGACGACCGCCTCGACCCGGCCGCCGACGACCTCGAGGACGCCGACGCCGCCGAGGACCCCGAGCTCGACGCGGCGATCGACGAGGCCGACGCCGAGGACGCCGACGAGGCCGACGAGCCGGCGACCCGGGACCGCCCGCGCCGGCGCAGCCGTCTCGACTCGCTCTACCGCGGCAACGGCGGGCTCGACATCGTCGGGCGCTCGAAGACCTGGTACGCGATCTTCGGCGCCGCGCTCGTCGTCTGCATCCTGTCGATGGTCATCCGCGGCTTCAACTTCGGCATCGACTTCGAGGGCGGCACCAGCGTCCAGATGCCGGCCGTCGGCGCCACCGGCCCGATCACGAGCCAGCAGGTCGAGGGGACCTACGCCCAGGCGCTGGGCTTCCCGGCGACGTCGGTGCAGTCCGCGGGCCAGGGCGCCACCGCGACGATCATCATCCGGTCCGAGCGGCTCGACATCGGCCAGGTCGTCGCGCTGCGCCAGGCCCTGTTCACCCAGTTCCAGCCGCTCGGGACGTCCGGCGCGCCGGACCAGAACGCGATCTCCGACAGCGCCGTCAGCGCGAGCTGGGGCGGGGAGATCACCCGCCAGGCGCTCATCGCGCTCGCGGTGTTCCTGGTGCTGGTGACGGTCTACCTGTCGTTCTACTTCGAACGCCGGATGGCGTTCGCGGCCCTCATCGCCCTGGCCAACGACATCATCATCACCGCCGGCGTCTACTCGCTGGTGGGCTTCGAGGTCTCGCCGGCGACGGTGATCGGCCTGCTGACCATCCTCGGGTTCTCCCTCTACGACACGGTCGTCGTGTTCGACAAGGTCCGGGAGAACACCCGCGGCCTGCTGGGGCTCACGCGCCGCACGTACCCCGAGGCGGCCAACCTCGCGGTCAACCAGACGCTGATGCGGTCGCTGAACACCTCGCTGATCGCCGCGCTGCCGCTGATCGGCCTGTTCGTCGTCGGCGTCGTGCTGCTCGGTGTCGGCGTGCTCGGCGACCTCGCGCTCGTCCAGCTCGTGGGCACGATCATCGGCGCCGCGTCGTCGATCCTGCTGGCCACGCCGATCGTCTCCGACCTCGCGATGCGCGACAAGAAGTGGGCCGCGCAGGCCCAGAAGGTCGCGAACCGCCGGGCCAAGGTCGCGCGGCGCGCGGCCGGCGGCGACGGCGCCGAGGCGGGGGAGCCGCGGCCCGACCGTTCCGCTCCGGCCACCGACGTCCTCGACACCCGCGAGGTCGCCGCCGCCGGAGCCGGCCGCGCCGCGCCCGGATCGGGCGCCCGCTCGGCCGCGCCCCGACCCGGTGCCCGCCCCGCAGGCAAGGCCGCACGCCCCTCGGGCAAGCGCCGCAAGTGAGCGCCTCGACCACCGACCCGGCCGCCGACCTCGACCGGGTCGCCGGCCTGCTGCGCGACATCCCGGACTTCCCGACGCCGGGCATCCGGTTCTGGGACCTCAGCGCCCTGCTCGCCGACGGCGCCGGGCTGGCCGCGACGACGCGGCTGCTCGCGGCGGGCGCCGAGCACGGCGCGGACGTCGTCGTCGGCATCGAGGCCCGCGGGTTCCTGCTCGGCGCCGCCGTGGCCCAGTCGCTCGGGGTCGGCGTCGTCGCCGTGCGCAAGCAGGGCAAGCTGCCCGTCGTCGCCGCGTCGCAGTCCTACGACCTCGAGTACGGCTCGGCGACCCTCGAGCTCCCCGCCGACGTGCTGCGGCCCGGGGCGCGGGCGCTGCTCGTCGACGACGTGCTCGCCACCGGGGGCACCGCGGCCGCCGCGTGCGCGCTGGTCGAGGGCGCGGGAGCGCGGGTGGGGGCCGTGTCGGTGGTGCTCGAGCTGCCCGCCCTGCACGGTCGCGACCGGCTCGACGGCCACCCCGTGCACGCCCTCCTCGCGAAGTAGTCCCACCGCTGACCGCCCGCTGATCGCGACCGGGCGGGTCTCCCGGGCGCGCCGCTCGTCCGCTCCCCGCGCCGGGGGCGACGGCCGCCGGACCGCCCGTCGCGCGGACCGGAGCGCCCCGACCGGGGCCACCGGCGTCACCCACGCGTACCGATCGCGGGCGACCGATCGCCCTTTCGGTACCCGACCGCCCGGACACGCCGTGCACGCGGGGATACGCTGGATGGATTCCGGACGCAGGGCGGGCGCGGGTCCGCCGTTCGCCCGGGAGGGAAGGACGACGCGTGAGCCAGGACGTCGACGCCGCGGGCACCCCCCGCGCCACCGGTCCGGGCCCCGAGGCGGCCCCGGACGACGGCACGCCGACCACGCACGCACCCGACCCGAGCCCGAACGGGAACGGCCACGACACCGGCGACGACGCGGTGCTCGACGCCGCCGGGCTCTCGCCGGCCCCGCCGGTCAACACCACGCGTCCGCCGTCGGCGACGCGCCGCGTCCGCGCGCGGATCGCGCGGCGGATCACCGCCCAGCGCTCCGGCGGCGTGAAGCCGGTGCTCGAGCCGCTCGCCGCGGTGCACCGGGAGCTGCACCCGTCGGCGGACATGGGCACGCTGCAGCGCGCCTACGACACGGCCGAGCAGTTCCACGACGGCCAGATGCGCAAGAGCGGCGACCCCTACATCACCCACCCGCTGGCCGTCGCGACGATCCTCGGCGAGCTCGGCATGGACACCACGACGCTCGTGGCGGCGCTGCTGCACGACACCGTCGAGGACACCGCGTACTCGCTGGACAAGCTCTCGGCCGACTTCGGCGCGGAGGTCGCCCACCTCGTCGACGGCGTCACCAAGCTCGACAAGGTCCAGCTGGGCGCGGCGGCCGAGGCGGAGACGATCCGCAAGATGGTCGTGGCGATGGCACGCGACCCCCGGGTGCTCGTCATCAAGCTGGCCGACCGGCTGCACAACATGCGCACGATGCGCTTCCTCAAGCCGGAGAAGCAGGCGAAGAAGGCCCGCGAGACGCTCGAGGTGCTCGCGCCGCTGGCCCACCGGCTCGGGATGTCGACGGTCAAGTGGGAGCTCGAGGACCTCGCGTTCGCGATCCTGCACCCCAAGCGCTACGACGAGATCGTCCGCCTGGTCGCCGACCGCGCGCCGAGCCGCGACACCTACCTGCGCAAGGTGATCGACGAGGTGTCGGGCCAGCTCACCGAGGCGCGGGTGAAGGCCGAGGTGCTCGGCCGCCCGAAGCACTACTACTCGATCTACCAGAAGATGATCGTCAAGGGTAAGGACTTCGACGACATCCACGACCTGGTGGGCGTGCGGGTGCTGGTCGAGGACGTGCGCGACTGCTACGCCGCCATGGGCATGGTCCACGCGCTGTGGCAGCCGATGCCGGGGCGGTTCAAGGACTACATCGCCCAGCCCCGCTTCGGGGTGTACCAGTCGCTGCACACCACCGTGATCGGCCCGGACGGGCAGCCGCTCGAGGTGCAGATCCGCACCCACGAGATGCACCGCACCGCCGAGTACGGCATCGCCGCGCACTGGCGGTACAAGGAGTACAAGGGCGCCCACGGCTCGCACGGCTCGCACAAGGCGTCCAGCAACGGCGACGGCACCCTCGAGCTGGACGAGATGGCGTGGATGCGCCAGCTGCTCGACTGGCAGCGCGAGGCCGCGGACCCGGGCGAGTTCCTCGAGTCGCTGCGCTACGACCTCGCCACCCGCGAGATCTTCGTCTTCACGCCCAAGGGCGACGTCATCACGCTGCCCAGCGGGTCGACGCCGGTCGACCTCGCGTACGCCGTGCACACCGAGGTCGGCAACAAGTGCATCGGCAGTCGGGTCAACGGCCGGCTGGTCGCCCTCGAGCGCGCGCTCGAGAACGGCGAGGTCGTCGAGATCTTCACCTCGAAGGCCGAGGGCGCCGGCCCGTCGCGCGACTGGCTGTCGTTCGTCGCGTCCCCGCGGGCCAAGCAGAAGATCAAGCAGTGGTTCGCCAAGGAGCGCCGCGAGGAGGCGATCGAGGGCGGCAAGGAGGCGATCACCCGCGAGGCGCGCCGCACCGGCCTGCCGCTGCAGCGCCTCGTCTCGGCCGACTCGATGGCCGCCCTGGCCCACGAGCTGCGCTACGCCGACGTCTCGGCGCTCTACGCCGCCGTCGGCGAGCACCACGTCTCGGCCCGCCACGTCGTGCAGCGGCTCGTCGCGCTGCTCGGCGGCGTGGAGCAGACCGAGGAGGACCTCGCCGACCGCGCGACGCCCTCCACGGTCCAGCGCCGCCGCGGCACCGGCGACGTCGGCGTCGTCATCGACGACATGGAGGACGGCGGCGACGGGTCCGACTCCTCCGACGTCTGGATCAAGCTCGCGCGCTGCTGCACGCCGGTGCCCGGCGACGGGATCCTCGGCTTCGTCACCCGCGGCGGCGGCGTCAGCGTCCACCGCACCGACTGCACCAACGCCGACGAGCTGCGCAGCGAGCCCGAGCGACTGGTCAACGTCCACTGGGCGTCGTCGTCGAGCGCGCTGTTCCTCGTCGCGATCCAGGCCGAGGCCCTCGACCGGCACCGCCTGCTCTCCGACATCACCAAGGTGCTCGCCGACGAGAAGGTCAACATCCTGTCGGCGTCGGTCACCACCTCGCGCGACCGGGTCGCGGTGAGCCGCTTCTCGTTCGAGATGGGCGATCCGAAGCATCTCGGTCACGTCCTCAAGGCGGTGCGGAACGTCGAGGGCGTCTACGACGTGTACCGGGTGACCTCCGCGGGCTAGGAGCGGGACCGGGCGTAGAGGCGGCGGGCGCCGAGCAGGCCGCCGAGGCCGATCGCGACGCACCAAGCGAGGGCGAGCGCGAGGGTCGACCCCGCGACGGGGGTGCCGGCGAGCAGGCCGCGGACGGTCTCGGTCATCGGCGTGAACGGCTGGTAGGTGGCGAACCACCGCAGGCCCGCGGGCATCGACTCCGCCGGCACGAACCCGCTGCCCAGGAACGGCAGGAAGACCAGCGGCATCGGCAGGTTGCTCGCGGTCTCGACACTCGGGGCGAGCATGCCCAGCGCGACCGACAGCCAGGCCAGGGCGACGCCGACCACGGCCAGGACCCCGAGCGCGGCGAGGGATCCGGTGAGCCCGCCGGAGGGCCGGTAGCCGAGCAGCAGCGCGACGGCGAGCACCACGACCTGGGCGAGGACCGTCTGGACGACGGCCCCGGCCACGTGCCCGGTGAGCACGGAGCTGCGGGCGATCGACATGGTGCGGAAGCGGGCGACGATCCCCTCGGTCATGTCCATCGCGACCGTGATCGCCGTGCCCTGCGCGATCGAGGCCGCGGTGACGAGCAGGATGCCGGGCACGAGGTAGGCGAGGTACTCGGCCCGCCCGGCGCCCGGGCCGCCGAGGCCGGCGCCGAGGGTGCCGCCGAAGACGTAGACGAACAGCAGCAGGAACAGCAGCGGGAAGACGATCAGCATGATCGTCAGCGACGGGTAGCGCCGCATCCGCAGCAGGCTGCGGCGCACCATCACCCCCGTGTCGGTGAGGGTGTGCGTGGGCGGGGCGACCGTGGTCATGCGGCGACCTCCGTCGGGTCGGTGGTCCGGCTGCGCTGCGCCTCGCGTCCGGTCAGGGCGAGGAACACGTCGTCGAGATCGGGGGTGTGGACGGTGACGCCGACGAGGTCGCCCTCGTCGCACACCGCGTCGCAGCGGTCGAGCAGGTCGCGCAGCGCACGAGGGGTGCCGTCCGCGGCGACGTCGAGCGTCAGCGCCGCGACGTCGGGTGCGCCGGGGCCGAGGCGGGCCCCGGCACGGTCGAGCGCCGCGGCGTCGGCGAAGCGCAGCCGGACGTGACCGCCCGGGACGCGTGCCTTGAGCGCGGCCGGGCTGCCGTCGGCGACGACGTGGCCCCCGTCGAGCACGGCCACGCGGTCGGCGAGCTGGTCGGCCTCCTCGAGGTACTGCGTGGTCAGCAGGATCGTCACGCCGTCGGCGACGAGCTCGCGCACCACGTCCCACAGATCGCGGCGGCTGCGCGGGTCGAGGCCGGTGGTCGGCTCGTCGAGGAAGACGATCCGGGGGTCGCCGAGCAGCGTCATGGCGAGGTCGAGCCGCCGGCGCATGCCGCCGGAGTACGTCGCGGCCGGGCGGCCGGCGGCCGCGGCGAGGTCGAACCGCTCGATCAGCTCGGCGGTGCGTCGGCGGCCCTCGCGGCGCCCCAGGTGGCGCAGGTCGGCCATGAGCCGGAGGTTCTCGGTGCCGGTGAGCAGGCCGTCGACCGCCGAGAACTGCCCGGTGACACCGATCGCCGCGCGGACGCGCTCCGGGTCGGCGGCGAGGTCGTGGCCGGCGACGCGGACGTCGCCGGCGGTGGGGGTGACGAGGGTCGAGAGGATGCGCACGACGGTGGTCTTGCCGGCGCCGTTCGGTCCGAGCAGGGCGTGGATCGAGCCCTCCTCGACCCGCAGGTCGATGCCGTCGAGCACGGTGTGGTCGCCGTAGGCGTGGCGCAGCCCCTGGGCGAGGATCGCGGGTCCGGGCACGGGAGTCTCCTCAGGACGTGGTGACGGATCGGCGGACGACGACGTCGCCGTCCTGCGAGCGGGCGGTCACGGTGACGCTCTCGGCGAAGCCCTCGGGGCCAGGCCGGGGCTCGAGCGCGTTGCGCACGCGACCGCGGGTGTCGACGTCGAGCCACACGGCGCTCGCCGGGTCGACGGCCACCTCGAGGCGGCCGTGGGTGCTGGTGAGCGTGACCTCGCCGCGCACGACGCGGCCGAGACGGATGCGGCCGTAGGCGCTCCGCGCGACGACGTCGGCGGTGGCGGCCTCGAGCTCGAGGTCGTTGTGCACGCCGGTGAGGCGGGCGGTGCCGCCGACCTCCTCGACGCGGATGGTGCCGTGCTTGGTGCGCAGGTCGGCGTCGCCGGTGATCCGCCCGAGCCGCACCTCGCCGTGGTCGGCGACCACGGTCGCGTCGCCGTCCACCGTGCCGGTGACGCGCACCGCGCCGTAGTTCGTGGTGAGGTCGACCGGTCCGGCGTCCTCGAGACGGACGTCGCCGTACGCGGTCTCCACGCGGCAGCCGGCGATGCCGCCCTCGACCTGCACGCCCCCGTAGCCCGAGCGGGCGGTGAGGGACGAGCCGGTGGGCAGGGCGATCTCGACCTCGAGGGATCGCCCGGGGGTGGGGACGAGCAGGGTGCGCAGGCCGAGCCTGCGGCCCTGGACGCGGAGCTCGTCGCCGACGAGCTCGACGCGCACCGCCTCCGCTTCGGCGCGGTCACCGCTCGAGGAGTGGACCTCGACGGTGGTGTCGGTGCGGTCGCTCGCCACGACGCGCAGGTCGCCGATCGGCAGGTCGACGCTCGCGGTGACGGGTCCGGGGGTGTCGAACGTGGGCACGGGTCATCGCCTCCTCGGGATCCCTGGATCCCGTGAGTCCGGTGGTGCTGGTGGGTGGGCCGCTAGCCGAACCAGCCGCCGCGGGCGGACCGGGCCGGCGCGGCGTCGGTACGGGGCTCGAGCGCCGCGGTCGCGGCGCGGGTGAGCCAGGTGTTGACCGAGAGCCCGTCGCGCGCGGCGGCGGACTCGATGCGGGCCTTGAGGCTCTCGGGCGGGCGGAAGTTGACGCGCGCCGCCGGCCCGGTGTCGGCGACCGGGACCTCGGCGGGCGCCGGCGAGGCCGAGACCGCGGCGGTGGCCGGCTCGGCGGGCGCGACCGGGCCGACACCGTCGATGACGAAGTCGGGATCCCGGCCGCGCAGGCGCAGGTGGACCGACCCGGGCGCGAGGTCGAGGGTGATCTCCTCGGCCGCCGCGGCCAGGGCCTCCAGCAGCACGAGCCGCACCGCCGCGTCGAGCGGCGTCACGAGCCGCTCGGCGGCCTCCCGGACCTCCGGGCCCGCCGCCTCGGCCGCGGCGGCGAACTCCCCGTGGAGCCGGTCGACGTACTCGCTCAGCTGCATGGCGCCACTGTGGCACCTGATGGTGCCATGGGCAAGCATTCTCGGCGCCAGGATGGCGCCATCACGGCGTGGCGGCCGGGGCCATAGCGGGCGGGATCAGCCGCAGGGTGAGACCACGTCCTTGCGGACCCACAGCTCGGCCAGCCCGGTCGGGGTCGTCCGCACCCGCCGGAAGTCGCGGACGAGGTCGGCCTCGGTGCCGCGCCACCCGGGGTCGTCGAGGACGTCGGGTGCGGCGTCGCGGCGTCCGTACACGACGACCGTCTGGAGGGGGTAGCCGCGCTCGACGGCCGCGCCGAGGGTGATCCTCGGGGGGACGTCGTCGAGTGCCTCGTCCACCGGCGCCAGCGCGGGGACCGGTCGGGCGCCGGGAGCGAGCGACCACGTGTAGTACGACACCGAGCCGGAGACGTTGCGCAGGTCGAGGAGACCCCGCTCGACCGCGAGGTACCCGGCCAGGTCGACCGTCGGGGTGAGCCGGACCGCGCGGTCGTGCCCGCCGTCGACGCTGAGCTGGGCGATCGTCGCCCCCGACGGGACGCACGGCGCCAGGCCGCGCAGCTCGGCGAGGTCCTGACCGAACGACGCCATCGCCGGGACCCGGGCCAGCGGGACCGCGAGGGCGACGACGGTGGCCAATGCCGCGGCCGCGGCGACGGCGCGGCGGGCCCACCGGTCGGGCGTCGTCGTCCAGCCGGTGGCGACCCACGCCCCGAGGAAGATCGGCAGGAAGATCGAGAGCCGGCCCGCCACGTAGGAGGTGGAGCCGATCCGGTCCGGTGCCACGGCCGCGGCGACACCCAGCACGACCGCGGCCACCAGCAGCCCGTCCGCCGCGACCGGCCGGAGCGCGCCGCGGCGCCACCGCTGGAGCACCAGCACCACCGCCGCGCCGTACAGCGCGACGGACAGCACGCGGGCGAGGAGGTACTCGGGCTGGGCGAGCGCGATCAGGGGCGTCCGCAGCTCGAGGACGTCGAGACCGCCGCCGAAGGGCGACGCCCCGCGGGACCCGTCGGTGCCGCCGGCGAGGAGGAAGAGCACCGTGAGCCCGAGTACGACCACCACCGGGGCGGCCAGGCGGCGCAGGGCCCGCACGGCGCCACCGGGCGCACCGGGCAGCTCGTGGGCGACGACCACCGCGACCACGCCGACCAGGCCCGCGAGTGCCGGCACGAGGTGGGTGAGCCAGGTGAGCACCAGGAGGGCCGTGACCGCGGCGACCGAGAAGCGCCCGGGCCGTCGCAGCACCAGGGCGACGGCGAGCAGGGCCGGGGTGACCGCGACGAGGAAGCCCAGCAGGCCCACCATGACCATCGCGTTCATCTGCATCGGCAGGACGAGCAGTGCCGTCCACGGCGGCGCCCCCGCGGCGCGGACCAGGACCACCGCCGCGACGGCGAAACCGACGAGTGCCAGCACGACGACCGCGCGGACGGCGACGTCCGGGTCGACCAGGCCGCTCAGCGCGGCCATCAGCAGCTCGACCGTGAGGTTCGGGGGCAGCCCGGGGCGCCACGAGAGGAGCTCGGGCCACCGGCCCGTCACCGTCGAGCGCAGGGCCACCGACGATGACAGGTGCAGGCCGCCGTCCATCACCACCAGCTGTGCGGGCAGCAGCACGGCGACGACCGGCACCGCGGCGACCACGGCCACCACCGCGCTCCACGCCACCGACCACGGTCGTCGGCGCACCGTCCCGCGGTCCCCGGCACTCGTGTCCTCGGCGGCGGCGTGGGCCGCGCTCACCGAACCCCCCATGGCGATCCCCCCGGATGTCAGGATCCGACCGCACGGCCCCCGTGCGTGATCCGTGCGGTGCATCGCCAGACGGGCCACCGGTGTAACAACGTCACCCGAATGGACGCGCGGACGGTCCTGGATCTCTCCGTCCCCGGGGGTCGACCTAGCCCGCCGAGCGCCGGTGCGCCAGGGAGTCGACCGCGCGGGCCACGAAGCTCCGCGGCGGCTGGTCGACGTCGTACCAGTCCGGTCGGGCCGAGCGGGGGTCGAGCGCGTCCACGGAGTCCGGGTCGAGGCCGGGGCCATCCGAGGGCCGGGTGAGCGACCGGACGCCGGAGTCGATGACGGTGACGAGCGGGACCGCGAGCAGGGCCCCGGCGATGCCGGCGAGCACGAGCCCGCAGGCGATGGGCAGCACCACGGCGAGCGGGTGGAGCTTGATCGACCGCCCGAGCAGCAGGGGCTGGAGGATGTAGCCCTCGAGGTTCTGCACCAGCACGAGCAGCAGGACGACGAGCAGCGCGTCGGTGATCCCGCCGCTGACAAGGGCGACCAGCACGGCCACGACGCCGGACACCACGGCGCCGAGGGTCGGGACGAAGGCGCCGAAGAAGATCAGGGCGGCGAGCGGGACCGGCAGCGGGATGCCGATCAGCCACAGGCCCACGCCCGCGGTGATCGCGTCCGCGGCGGCGACGAGGATCGTCGCGCGGGTGTAGCCCACGAGCGAGGCGAACGCCCGGCGCCCGGCGATGTCCGCGCGGTCGCGGGCCTGGCGGGGGAAGGCCTTCAGGACGAACCGCCACACCGTCCCGCCGTCGTAGACGAAGAAGATCAGCGTGAACAGCGCGAGCAGCAGCTCGGTGAGGACCTCGCCGACGGTGCTCACCGCACCGAGCGCGCTCTGGGCCAGCGAAGCCTGGCTGGACTGGAGGGTGGCGAGGACCTGGTTGCCGATCGCGGTGAACTGGTCGTTGTTCAGTCCGAGCGGTCCCGTGCGCAGCCACTCCTGGATGCCGGCGACGCTCGCGACGAGCTGGGAGGAGAGCTCGGGGATGCCGGAGACGAAGGCCAGCCCGACGCCGTAGAAGACCGCGCTCACGAGCGCGACACCGCCGACGATCACGATCGCCGTCGCGACCGCGTGGGGCAGCCACGGGATGCGCGAGAGGGCGTGCGCCGACGGGGCGAGCAGCGAGGCGGCGATCAGCGCGAGCACGACCGGGACGACGACGGCGCCGAGCAGGCCCAGGACGTACAGGACCACCGCGAGCGCGAGGGCGAGCAGCAGCAGGCGCCAGGCCAGCCCGGTGGCGATCTCCAGGCCCGCGGGCACCTGCCAGCGACGCTTGCGGTCCGGCAGCAGGACGCCGCCGGCGGGATGATCGGCCCCGTCGCCCGCGGCGGGGTCCGGGGCGGCGGACGGCGTCACCCCCGCACCGTAACCCTGCGTGCCGAGCGGCGTTCGGTGTCGTGGGAGCGCTGCTGGATCGGTGCAGAGGCGTCTAGCATGGGGCCGTGAGCCGACGAGCCAAGATCGTGTGCACGCTGGGGCCTGCGACGTCCTCACCCGAGGCCATCCGTGACCTCGTCCGCGCCGGCATGGACGTCGCCCGGCTCAACTTCAGCCACGGCACCCACGCCGACCACGAACGGACCTACCTGCGCGTGCGCGAGGCGGCCGACGCCGAGGGCCGGGCGGTGGGCATCCTCGCCGACCTCCAGGGCCCGAAGATCCGCCTCGGGACCTTCGTCGACGGCCCCCAGATGTGGGCGGCGGGCGAGACCGTGCGCATCACCACCGAGGACGTCGCGGGTACCCACGACCGCGTCTCCACCACGTACTCGGGCCTCGCCGACGACTGCCGTCCCGGCGAGTCGTTGCTGGTGGACGACGGCAACGTCGCCCTCGAGGTCACCGCCGTCGAGGGCCGCGACGTCGTCGCCCGCGTGATCGAGGGCGGGCGGGTGTCCGACCACAAGGGCATCTCGCTGCCGAACACCGCCGTGTCGGTGCCCGCGATGAGCGACAAGGACGAGGCCGACCTGCGCTTCGCGCTCGGCCTGCGCGTCGACATGATCGCGCTGTCGTTCGTGCGGTCGCCGGCCGACGCCGAGCTCGTCCACAAGATCATGGACGAGTACGGCGCGCGGCTGCCGGTGATCGCCAAGCTCGAGAAGCCCGAGGCCGTCGACGCGCTCGAGGCGATCGTGCTCGCCTTCGACGCGATCATGGTCGCGCGCGGCGACCTGGGCGTGGAGCTCGCGCTCGAGGACGTGCCGCTGGTGCAGAAGCGCGCGGTGCAGATCGCGCGCGAGAACGCCAAGCCGGTGGTCGTCGCCACGCAGATGCTCGAGTCGATGATCCACAGCTTCCGCCCGACCCGCGCCGAGGCCTCCGACGTCGCCAACGCCGTGCTCGACGGCGCGGACGCGGTGATGCTCTCCGGCGAGACCAGCGTCGGCGACTACCCGATCGAGACGGTCCAGACGATGTCGCGCATCGTCGCCGCCGTGGAGGTCGGGCCGGCGTCGGTGCCGCCGATCCAGCACGTGCCGCGCACCCAGCGCGGCGTGGTCACCACGGCCGCGCGGGACATCGGCGAGCGCCTCAACGCGCGTGCGCTCGTCGCGTTCACCCGCACCGGCGACACCGTGCGGCGCCTGGCCCGCCTGCACACCCGGCTGCCGGTGCTCGCGTTCACCCCGGTGCCCGAGGTGCGCAGCCAGCTGGCGCTGAGCTGGGGCGTCGAGACCTTCCTCGTGCCGTGGGCCGACACCACCGACGCCATGATCCGCCAGGTCGACGCGTCGCTGCTCGAGATCGGCCGGTTCGGCGCCGGCGAGCTCGTCGTGATCGTCTCCGGGTCGCCGCCCGGCACCGTGGGCAAGACCAACCTGCTGCGGGTGCACAAGATCGGTGAGGACGCCCGATAGTTTCGCCGCCGATGACGACGACGGGACACCGCTTCGACGCCCTGACCGCCGAGCACATGCGGGCCGCCGGGAGCTGGAAGTGGTCGACGCCCGGGCAGTCCCACGGGCGGGGCCTGATCGGCGCGTTCGTCGCCGAGATGGACTACCCGGTGGCCGACGCCGTGGCCGAGGCGGTGCGGCGCTCGGCGGACGCGTCGCTGCTCGGCTACCTGCCCGACGCGTGGGTCGACGACATGGCCGCGGCCTGCTCGTCCTTCTGGGGCGATCGGTTCTCCTGGGCGCCCGACCCGGCGTGGGTGCGCCCGGTGCCCGACGTCCTCACCGCGTTCACCGCCACGGTCCGGCACTTCACCCGGCCCGGCAGCCCGATCGTGCTGCCGACCCCGGCGTACATGCCGTTCCTGACCGTGCCGGCCATGGTCGACCGCGAGCTCGTGCAGGTCCCGATGTCCCGCGACGGCGACCGCTTCGTGCTCGACCTCGAGGGCATCGACCGCGCCCTCGCCGCGGGTGCGGGGCTCCTCGTGCTGACCAACCCGCACAACCCCAGCGGGAGGGTGTTCGACGACGCCGAGTTCGCGGCGGTCACCGGGGTCGTCGAGCGGCACGGGGCGCGGGTGTTCGCCGACGAGATCCACGCGCCGCTGACGTTCGACGGGCACCGGCACCGCCCGTACGCGGCGTCCTCGGACGCGGCGGCCGCGCACACGGTGACGGCGACCTCGGCGTCCAAGGCGTGGAACACCCCGGGGCTCAAGTGCGGGCAGGTGGTGCTGTCGAACGCCGCCGACGCCGAGCACTGGACCGCGACCGGGTACCTCGCCGAGCACGGCACCGCCACGCCGGGCGTGCTCGCGACCACGGCGGCCTACCGGGACTCCCGCGACTGGCTCGACGACGTGCTGACCTACCTCGACGGCAACCGGGCGCTGCTGGCCGGCGCCGACCTGCCCGGCCTCGGCGTCACCGTCCCCGAGGGCACCTATCTCGCCTGGCTCGACGGCCGCGGGCTGGACCTCGACGAGCCGCCGTCGGCGTTCCTGGCGCGCGAGGCCGGCGTCGTCCTCACCGACGGCGCCGCCTGCGGGGAGGCCGGCCGCGGCGGCATGCGCCTCAACCTCGCCATGTCCCGCCCCGTCCTCGCCGAGGCCCTCGACCGCCTCCGCACCGCCCTACGTGAGCGAACTTCGGTGCTATAGGCCCAAAGTTCGCTCACATGGGGGCCGCCGGGTACGTGAGCAGTCGGCGCCCTCATGGGGGCGCCAACTGCTCACGTGGGCCAGGGGAGGGGCTCGTCGGGGAGGCCGGAGGCGAGCAGGGAGGCCAGGTGGTCGCCGCGGCGCTCGGAGAGCTGGTCGATCTGGGTGCGGCAGGAGAAGCCGTCGGCGATCACGGCGGTGCCGGGGGACGCCGCCCGCACCCGGGGCAGCAGCACGTGCTCGGCGCACGCGACCGACACCTCGTAGTGCCCCTGCTCGAAGCCGAAGTTGCCCGCCAGCCCGCAGCACCCGGAGTCGAGCACCTCGACCTCGGCGCCCGCTCGCCGCAGCACCGCGGTCTCGGCGCCGTAGCCCCCGGTCGCGTGCTGGTGGCAGTGCTGCTGGACGATCACGTCCCGGCCCTCCAGACCCGGCGGCGACCAGTCCGGGGCGCGCTCCGCGAGCAGTCGGCCCAGCGTCGTCGTCGCCGCGGCGATGGCGTCGGCGCGCGGACCGGGCAGCAGGTTCACCGCGTCGTCGGTGAGCACCGCCGTGCAGCTGGGCTCCAGCCCCACGATCGGCATGCCGGCGCGGACCGCGGGGGCGAGCGCGTCGAGCGTGCGCCCGAGCACCCGCGCGGCGACGTCGAGCTGGCCGGTGGTCACCCACGTCAGCCCGCAGCACAGCTCCCGCTCGGGCAGACGCACGCGGAAGCCCGCCGCCTCGAGGACGCGGACCGCGTCGGCCCCGGCGCGGGGGTGGAGGAACTCGGTGAACGTGTCCGGCCACAGCAGCACCTCGCCGCGCGTCCCCGCGCCACGGGGGCCGCGGGCGCGGTACCAGTGCGAGAACCGCGGCGTGGCGAACGCCGGGATGCCGCGGCGCTCGTCGATGCCGCCGAGGCGCTTGAGCAGGGGCGCCGCCCGCGACGACGTCACCCGGTTCACCAGCCGCGCGACCGGTGACGCGACCCGGGCGAGCGCGGGCAGCCAGCCCATCGACAGGTGCGAGCGGGGCCGCGTCCACGGCCGGCCCGCGTGGTGGTGGTGCAGGAACTCCGCCTTGTACGTCGCCATGTCGACGTTGACCGGGCAGTCGGACAGGCAGCCCTTGCACGCCAGGCAGAGGTCCAGGGCGTCGCGGACCTCGGTCGAGCGCCAGCCGTCGCGGATCGGCGAGTCGGCGTGGCCGCGCAGCATCTCCCAGAGCAGTCGCGACCGGCCCCGCGTGGAGTGGTGCTCCTCGCCGGTCGCTCGGTACGAGGGGCACATCACGTCCCCGTCGGAGCGCCGGCACCGCCCGACGCCGATGCAGCGCTCGACGGCGCGGGTGAAGCGGCCGTCGTCGGAGGGATAGGAGAACGCCGAGGCCGGGTCGTGGGGGGCGTAGTCGGCGCCGACGTGCAGGTGCTCGTCGAGGCGGTACGGGTGCACGACCTTGCCGGGGTTCATCCGGTTCCGCGGGTCGAACAGGGCCTTCACGGACTCGAACGCGCGCACCAGCTCCGGGCCGTACATCCGCTCCAGCAGCTCGCCGCGCGACTGGCCGTCGCCGTGCTCGCCGGAGAGCGACCCGCCGTACTTCACGCACAGGTCCGCGGAGCGCTCCATGAAGGTGCGGTAGACCGCGATACCCGCGGTGGAGCCGAGGTCGAACGGGATACGGGTGTGGATGCAGCCGTGCCCGAAGTGGCCGTAGATCGCGGTGCCCTCGCTGAACCCGTACTCGTCGAGCAGCGCCACCCACTCGGCCAGGTAGTCGGCGAGCCGGTCGGTGGGCAGCGCCGCGTCCTCCCAGCCCTCGTAGTTGTCGCGGCCGGTGAGCGGGTCGCGCGCCGAGACCGGCAGCGCGGACTCCCGGATCGCGAAGAGCTCGGCCTGCTGGGCGGGGTCGGTGACGGTGAGGATCGACGGCCCGTGCTCCCGCAGCGCGTCGGTCAGGGCCTGCGTGCGCTCGGTGACCCGCGCGGGCTCCTCGTCGCGGATCTGCACCATCAGCCAGCTGTGACCGGCGGGCATCGCCGCCATCGCGTCCTGGTGGAAGCCGCGGGCGCGCTCGAACTCGACGATGACGCGGTCGATGCACTCCAGGAAGTGCGGGGCGTGCGGCAGGATCGCCGGGACGCACCGCGCGGCCGCCACCACGTCGTCGAACCCGAGCACGACGAGCGCGGTGTGCCGGGCCTCGGTGACGAGGTCGAGCTCGGCGTGCAGCACCGTGACCAGCGTCGACTCGGTGCCGACCAGCGCCTTGGCGACGTCGAAGCCGTGGCCGTCGGCGTCCGGGCCGGGCAGCAGGTCGTCGAGGTTGTAGCCCGAGACCCGTCGCGGGATGTCGGGGAAGCGATCGGCGACGAGGGCGGCGTTGTCCTGCGCGATCGCCCGCAGACCGCGGTAGATCTCGGCACGGCGCCCGCCCGCGTCCTGGATCGCGTCGTACTCGGCGGCCGTCGTCGGGCCGACCCACATCCGCAGCCCGTCATGGGTGAGGATCTCCAGGCGGCGGACGTTGTCGGCGACCTTGCCGAACACCTGCGCGGTCGAGCCGCAGGAGTTGTTGCCGATCATGCCGCCGAGGGTGCAGCTGACGTGCGTCGCGGGCTTCGGCCCGTAGATCAGCCGGCCGGGCAGCGCCGCGTTGAGGTCGTCGAGCTTGATCCCGGGCTCGACGACGCAGGTGCGCTCCTGCTCGTCGACGGCGACGAGGCGCGTGCAGTACTTCGACCAGTCGATCACCACCGCGGCGTTGCAGCACTGCCCGGCGAGGCTCGTGCCGCCGCCACGGGACAGGACGGGGACGTCGTGCTCGCGGCAGACGGCCAGCGCCTCGACCCCGGCGTCGATCGAGCACGGGACGACGACGCCGATCGGGACCTGGCGGTAGTTCGAGGCGTCGACGGCGTACGTGGCGCGGGAGCCGGCGTCGAACCGGATCTCGCCGTCCACCCGGTCGGCCAACGCCCGCTCCAGGGCCTCCTCGGGGGCCGGCGCGCGAGTGCGGGGTGAGGGCAGGTCGACCGTGGCCACCGGACGACTCTGGGCGCCCCCGCGGGGCCGTGCAAGTTCTCGCCGATGTGAGCACTTTCCTGCGTCACGGGGTCGGGAACCGCTCACGTCAGGTGCGGGAGGATGGGGGAGTGACGGGGACCGACGACGCCGCGGTCGGCGCGCTGCTGGCGACGGTCGAGCGCGTCGCGGTGCTGGGGGTCAGCGACCGGTTCAACCGGCCCAGCTTCCGGCTCGCGGCCTACCTGCTCGACCGCACCGCGTGGACGGTCGACCTCGTCAACCCGCACGTCGTCGAGACACTCGGGCGGCTGTGCGCCCCGATGCTCGCCGACGTCCCGCCGCCCGACCTCGTCGTGGTCTGCCGGGCGCCGGACGCGTGGGACGCCGTGGTCGACGAGGTCGCCGGCGTCGGGGGCGGGGCCGTCTGGCTGCCGACGGGGGTGGCCGACGGGAACGTGACGGCCCGGACGATCGCCCGCGCCCACCGGGCGGGCATCGCGGCCGTCGCCGACCGGGACCTGCGGACCGACCACCGGAGGTGGTGTGCATGAGCGCGGTCGTCCGCGAGCCGGGCCGTGTGGTGGTCCAGGCCCCGCGCGCCGTGCCGGTGATGACCCTGGTGACGGGGCTGATCGTCCTGGCCGCCGGGCTGTGGCTGCTGGCCACCGGCGCGAGCGGCGGTGTCGTCGTCATGGGGATCGTGCTGGCGTTCTTCGGCGCGGTGAGCGCGGGCACCGGGGCCCGGCGCCTGGTGCGCGGCAAGCCCCTGCTGGTGGTCACGCCCGAGGGCGTCGACGACGGCGGGTCGGTCGTCGCCGCCGGGTTCCTGCCCTGGTCGGAGGTCGGGTCGGTCGACGTGCTGCCCGCGCGCGGCGGGGCGATGCTCGTGATCGGCGTCCGCGACCCGGAGGCCGTCCTCGCCCGCACCACGCCCGCGCGGGCGAAGGTGGGCCGCGCGCAGGCCGGGCGGCTCGGCAGCCCCGTGGTCCTGCCGCCGACGGTCCTGCCGGTGCCGGCGCAGGAGCTCGCCGACGACCTCGAGCGTCTGCGGCCGGACGCCGTGTGACACCGGCCGTGGGCCACGAACGGCGCCGGGCCGCGATGGTCGGCGAGCTGCGGCGGCGCGGCATCGACGACGAGCGGGTCCTCGCGGTGATGGCCGAGGTGCCGCGCCACCGGTTCGTCCCCGCACACCGGGCCCGCGACGCCTACGGGGCGGGCCCGCTACCGATCTCGTGCGGGCAGACGATCTCCGCGCCGGCGATGGTGGCCGCGATGGCGGCGGCGCTGGGGCTCACCGGCACCGAGCGCGTGCTCGAGGTCGGCGCGGGCAGCGGGTACGCCGCGGCGGTGCTGTCCCGGCTCGCCCGCGAGGTGGTGACGATCGAGTACCACCCCTCGCTCGCCGCCGGCGCCCGCGCCGCGCTCGCCGCGACGGGCTACGGGAACGTCGAGGTCCGCCACGGCGACGGCCGCGAGGGCGCCCCCGACCGCGCACCGTTCGACGCCGTCTCGGTGGCCGCCATGGCCGAGGGCGAGGTGCCCGCCGCGCTGCTCGAGCAGCTGACCGACGACGGCGTCCTCGTGTGCCCGGTCGGTCACGGCCGCCGCGGCGACCTCGTCCGGATGCGCCGCGACGGCCGCACCGAGCACCTCATGCCCGTCTCGTTCGTCCCGTTGCTCTGATCCGCGTCCGTGAGCGAACTTCGGGGCTATAGCCCCGAAGTTCGCTCACGTACGGACGAGGGCGAACGACTCCGCGGGAAGGGTCAGGGCGGTGGGGGCGGTGTCGACGCCGGCCGGGGCGTAGAGCACCTCCGACGCCGCCACCGGCAGCGTCGCCGGCGCCCCGCCCAGGTTCACCGCCAGGCGCAGCGTGCCGCGGTGCACCACGAGGGTGCGGGCGTCGGCGTCGTGGTCGACGCGCACCGGGTCGAGGTGCGGGTCGGTCAGCTCGGGCTGCGCGCGGCGCAGGGCGATCAGCGTCCGGTAGACCTCGAGCAACGCGGCGTGCGGCTCGCGCGACGGCTCGGACCAGTCCAGGCGCGACGCCTCGAAGGTCGCCAGGGCCGTCGGGTCGGGCACGTCGGCGGCGCCCCAGCCGTGCTCGGCGAACTCCTTCGTGCGCCCCTCGCGCACCGCGGCCTGCAGGTCCGGGTCGGAGAAGCCGACGAAGAACGCCCACGGCGTCCCGGCGCCCCACTCCTCGCCCATGAAGATCATCGGCGTGTAGGGCGAGCAGAACACCAGCGCCGCGCCGCACGCGAGCAGGCCCGGCGAGACCGTCGCGGACAGGCGGTCGCCCGCCGCGCGGTTGCCGACCTGGTCGTGGTCCTGCAGGTAGGCGAGGAACCGGTGCCCGGGCGTGCGCAGCAGGTCGACGGGCCGGCCGTGGGTGCGGCCGCGGAACGTCGACCAGGTGCCGGCGTGGTGGAAGGGGTGGTGCAGGACCTCGGCGAGCGCCGAGAACGCGCCGAAGTCGGCGTAGTACCCCTGCGTCTCGCCGGTGAGCGCGGAGTGCAGGGCGTGGTGGATGTCGTCGCACCACTGCGCGTCGAGCCCGTACCCGCCGGCCTCCCGCGAGGTGATGAGGCGCGGGTCGTTGAGGTCGGACTCGGCGATGAGCGTCAGCGGGCGGCGCAGGTGCGCCGACAGCGACGCGACGTGGTCGGCCATCTCCTCGAGCAGGTGTGTCGCCCGGGCGTCGCGCAGGGCGTGCACGGCGTCGAGGCGCAGGGCGTCGACGCCGTAGTCGCGCAGCCACATCGTGACGTTGTCGAGGATGTAGGCCCGCACGGTGTCCGAGCCCGGGCCGTCGAGGTTCAGCGACGGCCCCCAGACGTTCTCGCCGAGGAAGTAGGGCCCGAACCGGTCGAGGTAGGCGCCCGACGGGCCGAGGTGGTTGTAGACGACGTCGAGCACGACGCCGAGGCCCCGGGCGTGGCACGCGTCGACGAACCGGCGGAACGCCGCGGGACCGCCGTAGTTCTCGGTCACCGCATACCAGAGCACGCCGTCGTAGCCCCAGCCCCGCGTCCCGTCGAAGGCGTTGACCGGCAGGACCTCGACGAAGTCGACGCCGAGCTCGACGAGGTGGTCGAGCCGCTCCTCGGCGTCGGCGAACGTGCCGCCCGGGGTGAACGTGCCGACGTGCATCTCGTAGATCACCGAGCCCGGCAGGGCGCGCCCGGTCCAGGCGGCGTCGGCGGGGGAGGGCTCGACGTCGACGAGACGCGAGGCGGCGTGCACCCCGTGGGGCTGCCAGCGCGAGCGGGGGTCGGGCAGCGGGTCGCCGCCGTCGAGGGAGAACGCGTAGTCCGTGCCCGGACCGGCGTCCGGCACCGTCACGCGCCACCAGCCGTCCGGCCCGCCGGCCATCTCCTCGGTCCGGTCGTCCAGGACCAGGCCCACCGACGTGCTGTCGGGGGCCCACACCGCGAACTCGTGTGCCACGGGTCCGATCGTTCCCACCGGGCCGCCTGGGCATGCGCGCCACCTGCCCGCGATGATGAGACAGACACGTCGTGCAGGGGAGCGCCTATGGGGACGGGACGCCCGCCCGACGCCCTGTTCGCGGGCGGCGGGCGTGTCGGCGCGGACATGGCGGCGGTCGACTGGGCCGCGACCCCGCTCGGCGAGCCCGAGCAGTGGCCCACGCCCCTGCGGACGGTCGTGCAGATGCTGCTGACCTCGCGGTTCTCCATGTGGATGGCCTGGGGCCCCGAGCTCACCGTCTTCTACAACGACGCCTACTGGCGCGACACGCTGCAGTCGAAGCACCCCTGGGCGCTGGGCCGCCCGGCACGCGAGGTGTGGAGCGAGGTCTGGGACGCGGCCGGGCCCCGCATCGCGTCGGTGCTCGACACCGGCACCGCGACCTGGGACGAGGACCTCCTGCTGTTCCTCGAGCGCAGCGGCTACCCGGAGGAGACGTACCACACGTTCTCCTACAGCCCGCTCGCCGACGTCGACGGCACCGTGCGCGGCATGCTCTGCGTGGTCACGGAGAACACCGACCGCGTCATCGGCGACCGGCGGATGGCCACCCTGCGGGACCTCGCGACGGCGACGGGCAGCGCGCGCTCGCGGTCCGACGTGCTCGCCGCGGTGGAGCACACGCTCGCCGACAACGCCCGCGACGTGCCGTTCGGGCTGGTGTACCTGGTCGACGAGACCGGCGGGGAGTTCCGCCTCGCCGCGAGCGCCGGCGCCGTCCCCGGCAGCCCCGTCGCGCCCGAGGTCGTCGAGCCCCACGCCGGACCGTGGCCGCTGACGGACCTCCAGGTGGGCAAGCCGACGATCGTGGGCGACCTGCGTGCCCGCTGCGGCGGGGACCTGCCCCGCGGGGCCTGGGACCGGCCGCCCACCGAGGCGGTGCTCGTGCCGCTGGCGACGATCCCGGGGGCGGGTGACGACCAGGCTCGCGACGTCGCGGGCGCCCTCGTCGTCGGCCTGAACCCGCACCGGCGCCACGACGAGCGCACCGACAGCTTCCTGCAGCTCCTGGGCGGCCAGATCACGGCGGGCCTGGCCAACGCCGGGGGGTACGAGGCCGAGAGCCGCCGGGCGGAGGCGCTCGCGGAGCTCGACCGCGCGAAGACCGACTTCTTCTCCAACGTCAGCCACGAGTTCCGGACACCGCTCACCCTGATCATGGGTCCGGTCGAGGAGCTGCTGGGTGACGCCGACGTCGAGCCGGAACGCTGGCGCGCCGAGCTCGAGGTGGTCCACCGCAACGGTCGGCGCCTCGGCCGGCTCGTCACCAGCCTGCTCGACTTCTCCCGGCTCGAGGCGGGCCGCCGCGAGTCGCACCGGGTCCCGGTCGACCTCGGGCCGGCCACCGGCGAGCTGGCCGCCCTCTTCGAGTCCGCGATGGCGCGCGCCGGGCTGGACTACACCGTGGACACCCCGCCGCTGGGCCGCCCGGTGATGCTCGACCGCGACGCCTGGGAGAAGGTCGTCCTCAACCTGCTGTCGAACGCGCTGAAGTTCACGACGGCGGGCCGGGTCTCGGTGCGGGTGGAGGCCGGGCAGGACGCGGCGGGGGAGCCCGCGGCGGTGCTGCGGATCGCCGACACCGGCGTCGGGGTGCCCGCCGACCAGGTGCCGCGCCTGTTCGAGCGCTTCCACCGCGTGCCGAGCACGGGGGCGCGCTCGGGCGAGGGCAGCGGCATCGGGCTGGCCCTCGTGCGCGAGCTCGTCGCCCTGCACGCGGGGGAGGTCGGCGCGGAGAGCGCACCCGGCGTCGGGACGACGATGACCGTGAGCCTCCCCTTCGCGGCGGGCGCCGAGGTCCCGGCCCGGACCGGCGGCGGGGGCGACGAGCCGCCCGGCGGGGCGTCGGCGGACGCCGAGTCCTTCGTGTCCGAGGCGCTGGGCTGGCTGCCAGGTGACGCCCGGCCCGCCGACGAGCAGGCCGAGGAGACGGAGGAGACCGAGGAGACCGAGGAGACCGACGAGACCCAGGAGACCGCGCGGCCCGCCGCGGTCCGCGGCCGCGTGCTGGTGGCCGACGACAACGCCGACATGCGGTCCTACCTGCACCGTCTGCTCGTGCCGCGCCACGACGTGCGCCTCGTGGTCGACGGCGACGAGGCGCTGGACTCGGCGCTCGCCGACCCGCCCGACCTCGTCGTCTCCGACGTCATGATGCCGGGTCGCGACGGGCTCGCCCTGCTCGCCGCCCTGCGCGCCGACGAGCGCACCGCCCGGGTCCCGGTGCTGCTGCTCTCGGCCCGGGCGGGGGAGGACGCCGCCGTCGAGGGGCTCGCCGCCCAGGCCGACGACTACCTGGTCAAGCCCTTCGCCGCCCCCGAGCTGCTGGCCCGCGTCGACGCCCACCTGCAGCTCGGCCGCGCCCGCCGGCGCGCGGAGGCCCGGTTCACCGCGATGGCCGACCTGGCGCCGGCGATGATCTGGGCGGCCGGCCCGGACGGGCGCCGGACGTTCCACAACGCCGGGTGGCGGCGCTACACCGGCCGCAGTGACGAGGCGGAGCGCGGCGACGGCTGGCGGGTCTCGCTGCACCCCGACGACCGCGACCACCACCGCGAGGTCACCGCGGCGGCGATGGCCGGGGGCCGCGGCTGGGAGGTCGAGTACCGGCTGCGGCGGGCCGACGGCGAGTACCACCGCGTGGTGGAGCAGGCCGTCCCGCTCCCCGGCGAGTTCGGCACGACCGGCTGGGTCGGCACCGGGATCGACGTCAACGCGCGGGCCCTCGACGCCGAACGACAGCGGCTGCTCGCCCGGATCGGCGCCGAGCTCGACGGCGCGCCGGAGGTAGCCGCGCGTCTCGGGCGTCTCGCCGCGCTGCTCGCCGAGGTCCGCGTCGCCGCGCGGGTCGTGGCCCGGCCCGTCGACGAGGAGGGCCGTCCGGGCGAGGGGCAGGTGGCGGACCGGGCGGCCGGTGGTGCCCTCGCCACGGTGCCGGCCGACAGCGTCGGCGCCCCGGAGCAGGAGGCGCTGCACCGGCGCCGCGCGGTGACCACCGGCGGCGTCCTCGCGCTGCCGCTGACGGTGCGCGACCGGCCCGTGGCCGTGCTCTCGCTCGAGCGGGCGCCCGGGGACCCGGGCTGGACTACGGAGGACCGCGAGCTCGTCGCCGACGTCGCGGCCCGCGCCGCCCTGGCGCTGGACAACGCGTTGCTGCTGGCCGAGGAGCGGGCGGTCGCCGAGCGGCTGTCGCTGCTGCAGCGCGCCACCGGGGAGCTGTCGGCGGCGGCGACCCCCACCGAGGTGGCCGAGGTGACCGTCGAGCACCTCGGGGCGCTCTTCGGTGCCACCGCCTACGTCGCGGTGTTCGAGTACGACCGGCGAGCGGGCACGCTCACCCCGCTCGCGGCGCGCAACGTGGATCCCCCGGTGGTCGGCGAGCGGGAGCCGGTGACGATGGTGGGGACGGCGGTCCGCACCGGGGCGCCGCTCTGGCTGGTCGGCGGCGCGGGCGGCCCCGACGCCGGGACCCCGGAGCTGCGGGCCCTGATGCGCGAGATCGGGGTGCTCGGGTCGATGGCGCTGCCGCTGGTGGCCGCGGGGACGACGGTCGGGGCGGTCGGGGTCGGCCTGACCGACCGCGGCCGCGTCTCGCGCACCGAGCGGATCACGCTGGAGGCGCTCGCCGAGCCGTGCGCGATCGCCCTCGACCGGGCACGCCTCTTCCGCGGCGAGCACCAGATCGCCGACACGCTCCAGCGCAGCCTGCTGCCCCAGGCCCTGCCCGCGCTCGACCGTCTCGGGCTCGCCGTGCGCTACCTGCCCGGCGCGGTCGGCACGCAGGCCGGCGGCGACTGGTACGACGTCGTCGAGATCGACGAGCACCGCGTGGCCCTCGCCGTCGGCGACGTCGTCGGGCAGGGCACGGCCGCGGCGGCGGTCATGGGACAGCTGCGGACGGCGCTGTCGGGCTACCTGCTCGCGGGGCACGGCCCCGCCGAGGCCCTCGGCCTGCTGGACGGCCTGACCGCGCGCATCCCGGGCTCGCGCGCCTCGACGGCCATGTGCCTGACGCTCGACACGCACACCGGCGAGCTGCGCTGGGCCCGGGCCGGGCACCTGCCCGCGCTGCTCGTCGAGGCCGACGGCGGCCCGGTGCGCTACCTCGACGACCCCGCCGGGCACGGGCCGCTGCTCGGCCTGCCGCCCGGGCACCGCGACCACGGCGAGGCCGTCACGACGCTCGGCGCCGGCGCGGTGCTGCTGCTCTACACCGACGGCCTGGTCGAGCGCCGGGGCGAGTCGCTCGACGAGGGGTACGCGCGCCTCGCCGAGGCCGCCGAGCGGCAACGCGCGGCCGCTCCCGAACCCCTGGCCGGGGCGCTGCTGCGCGAGCTACACACCCGCGACGACGACGTCGCCCTCGTCGTCGCCCGGCTGTCCCCGCCGCCGCTGGAGCTGGACCTGCCCGCCCGGCCCGACTCGCTCGCCCTGCTGCGCCGGCGGGTCTCCCGGTGGGCGCGCGCCGCTGCCCTGCCGGAGATCGCCTACGAGGACCTGCAGCTCGCGCTCGGCGAGGCCGCCACCAACGCCGTCGAGCACGCGTACCGCGACACCGACGGGACCGGAGCGGTCGAGGTGCGCGTCGCCCGCGCGGCCGACGGCGCCGCCGAGGCGGTCGTGCGCGACCGCGGCACCTGGCGGCCGGTGCCGAGCGACCCGGGCTACCGCGGACGCGGCCTGACGATCGTCCGAAACCTCACCCGCGACACGAGCGTGACACCGCGTCCCGAGGGCGGCACCGAGGTGCGCTTCCGCGTGGTGCCCGCGGAGGACCCGACCAAGGACACAGAGCCGGCGACGGAGGGACCGGCGCCCGCGCCGGAGGCCCCCGCCGCGGGGACGCCGATGAGCGTGACCGTCACCGACGACGACGACCGGTGCCGGCTCGTGCTGCACGGGGACCTCGACCTCGCCGCGGTCGCCGCGCACCGGGACGAGGTGCTCGGCCCGCTCGGTGCCGTGGCGCACCTCGAGATCGACCTGCGCGGCGTCGGCTACCTGGCGAGCGCCGGGGTCGGTCTGGTCCTGGAGGCGCTCCAGGCGGTGCGGGGCCGGGGCGGCTCCGCCGACGTGCGCACCACGCCCGGCAGTGCACCGGCGCGGGTCCTCGAGGTCGCGCTGCCGACCGGCGGGCGGATGATCCCCTAGCTGGTCGGGCGCCGGCCCATCCCGGCCTCGCGGGCGCGCACGATCGCCTCGGCCCGGTCGGCGACGTGGAGCTTGGTGAAGATCGCCGACACGACGTTGCGGACGGTCTTGGGCGACAGGAAGAGCGCGGCGGCGATCTGCGGGTTGGCCCGGCCCGCGGCGACGAGGTCGAGCACCTCGCGCTCGCGGGAGGTCAGCTCGGGGAAGACGTCGACCCCGCCGCGGCGCGGGGCGAGGAACTCGGTGACGCGCCGGGCCAGCGCGGGCCCGAAGATCGCGTCGCCCTCGGCCACGGCGGTCACCGCGCGGACGATCTCGTCCTTCGTGGCGCCCTTGAGCAGGTAGCCCCGGGCGCCGGCGCGCAGGGCGGCGAAGACGGTCTCGTCCTCCTCGCTCATCGTCAGCACGACCACCCCGGTGCCGGGGTCGGCGTCGACGATGCGCCGGGTCGCGGTGATCCCGTCGAGCACCGGCATCTGGACGTCCATGACGACGACGTCGGGCCGCAGGGAGCCCACGGTCTCCACCGCCGCGGCACCGTCGGTGGCCGTGCCGACCACCTCGAGCCCGTCGACCGTCGCCAGCAGCCCGGCCAGCCCGTCGAGGTAGACCGGGTGGTCGTCGGCCAGCACGACCCGGATCGGGGTGGTCACGGGGGCTCCAGGGGGAGGTCGGCGGTGACGACGGTGCCGCCGTCGGGCGGGCACGCGACGGCGGCGCGCCCGCCCAGCTCGGCGGCGCGCTCGCGCAGCGACAGGGTGCCCACCCCGGCCACGACGTCGGCGGGGATCCCGCGCCCGTCGTCGGTCACGGTGACGACGAGGCGGGCCGGGTCGTGCTCAAGGGTGACCGACGCACGGGTCGCCGCGGCGTGGCGGACGACGTTGGTCATCGCCTCGGAGGCGATCCGGAACGCGGCGACCTCGACGGCCGCGGGCAGCTCGCCGGGCTCGCCGCCGACGGTGATCTCCAGCCCGTCGCCGGACAGGCGCCGGGCCTGGGCCCGCAGCGCGCCGGCGAGGCCGAGCTCGTCGAGGGCGGGCGGGCGCAGGTCGTGCACGAGGCGGCGCACGTCGGCGAGCAGCGCGCCGACGTCGGAGACCGCCTGCGCGAGGGCGGCGTCGGCCCGCTGCGGGTCGCGGTCGGCGAGCCCGCGGGCGGTCTCGATCCGCAGTGTCACCGCGCCGAGGCCGGGCCCGAGGCTGTCGTGCAGGTCGCGGCGCAGGCGTCGCCGCTCCTCCTCCCGGGCGGTGACGAGGTCGGCGCGGGTCTGCTGCAGCGACGCCGAGAGCGCCCCGGCGCGGGCGGCCCCGGCCGCCTGCCGCAGGAGGTCGCCGAGCAGGCGCTGCTCGGACTCGGAGAGCCGGCGCCCCTCGGCCACGGCGACCCGCCCGATCGTCTCGTCGCGGTAGCGGATCGGGAGGTCGACGGTGGGCCGGTCGGTGTGCCCGTGCTCGACGACCGCCCGCGCCCCGTCGGCGCGGTCGATCTCGACGCGGACGTAGGGCAGGCGGAACGCCTCGGCCACCGAGCGCGCCAGCGCGGCGAGCTGGTCGCCGGGCGCCGCCGCGCTCTCGAGGGCGCCGGCGAGCGTGGCGACGGCGGCGTACGGGTCGTCGCGGGACCCGCGGGTGAGACGGCGCGCCGCGCGCCAGAGCCGCCCGCGCAGCGGGGTGTAGAGCACGGCCACCACGGCCACGGCCACCAGCGCCGAGTCGCGCCCGCCGAACGCGGCGCCGGCGACGAGCAGCACGAGCCCGTCGACGAGGAGCACGAGCAGGCCGAGCGCGACGGCGACGATCGTGGTCGGCAGCAGCCGGTCGACGTCCCAGAGGCGCTCGCGGACGACGGCGACCACGATCGCCGCGCACGTCACCGTGATCGCGACCAGCAGCGCGACCGACGGCCACGGCTCCGGGAGCAGGAGCGCGAACCCGATGACCAGGACGTCGACGATCCCTGCCCACACCAGCCACCGCAGCTGCAGCCGGGCCCGGCCGCCCGCCCGGCGGTAGCGCACGGCGACCACCACGAACGGCACCACCATGCCGAGCGGGAGCAGGGCGAACGCGAGGTCGAGCACCGCGGGCCAGATCGGCAGCGGGATCGAGTGGGGGTCGAGGTCGAGCGCCGCGACCCGCGGGGTGAACGGCACCCCGCTGCGCGCCTCGACCACCGTCGAGGGCACGACGAGCAGGGTCAGCGGCAGCAGCGCCGTGCCGGCGAGGCTCGCCAGCGCGACAGGGCGCCCGATCCGGCCCCGGGGCAGGCGCCCGTCGGGGAAGAGCATCAGCACCAGGGGCAGCACGAGCAGCAGGAACGCCCCGTACCGCGCGCTGACCGCGTAGGCGAGCGAGGTGCCGGGCGCGCCCGGCGTCTCGTACAGGCCCTCGACGATCCACTGCGCGGCCAGCCCCGAGACGAGCCAGCCCAGCCCCGCCACCGTGAGGACGACGCCGACGGGACGCCCGCGCCGGTCCGCCCCGCGCAGGACCAGCAGGCCCGCGGCGAGCAGGACGGGACCGGCCAGGACCTCGACGATGCCGCCGCCCTCGTCCGGGCCGACGACCACGTCGCGGTGGCGCACCGCCAGCACGACGATCGCCGCCGCCACGGCCAGCCCGAGGAGCGCGATCAGCGCGAGGGCGGCGTCGCGGCGCCGGCCGGGGGAGTCGGGCGCGTCGGGTGTGGGGGCGTCGGGTCCGGGGTTCTCGGCCGGGGGCGCGGCGGGGCGCGCGCTGTCCTCGGCTACGGGTCGCACACGGTGATCGTCCCAGGTCGGGGCCCGGGTTGTCCCGCTCGCGCGGTCCCGTCGAGGTCCCGTCCCGTGTCCCGGATCCCCGGGACATCGCCGGGACGCGGGACGGGGCGCGCGGCCCTGCCCACCCGGGACGGCGGCGCCGCAGGGTTCTCGCCATGCCGCCGACCGAGCACCCCGCCCGTCACCACCGCACGCGCCGCCCGATCGGCACCCGCCCCGTCACCGACCACTTCACCCGGGAGCCCGCCATGACGACCGTCCGCACCACCCCCGCCCGCGTCCGCACCGACGCCGCCGCGCCGACCGCCCCGGTCGCGACCGCCCCCGTCCCCGCCGGCTCGGGCTCGGGGACCCTGCGCGCCCTCGGCGCCGGCCTGGCCGTCGGCGCCGCGGTCTACGGGGTCACCTTCATGCTCTTCGGCACCGCGGAGAGCGGGACCGGCGCTTTCCTCATCGACGCCACCGGCATCGCGTTCCAGCTCGGGGTGTTCTGCCTGCTCGCCGCGATGTGGCGCACGGGCGCCACCGGCACCACGCGCCTCGCCCGCGCCATGATCGTCGTGGAGTCGGTGGTCCTCGGGATCGCGACGGTCCAGTCGTTCACCACGCTGCCGTCGCTGGGCGGTGAGTGGGGCACCGTCGCCACGGTGCTCGACCCCTTCTGGCCGCTGTCGATGCTCGGCATGGCGGTGCTCGGCATCAAGGTGGCCGTCGCCGGCCGCTGGCGGGGCGCGCTGCGGGCGTGGCCCGTGGTCGCCGAGACCTGGGTCCTCGTCGCGGTGCCGTCCATGATGATCTTCGGCCAGGCCGTGGGCTCGGTCGTCGCCGGCGTGCACTTCCTCGTCGGCTACACCGTCCTCGGCGTCCTGCTGGCCGTGCGCCCGGAGCTGACGCGCCGCTGACCCCGCCGATCCGGGCGGAGGGTCCCCTCGAGCGAGGGGGCCCTCCGCTCACGTCACGTTCCGGCTCGTGCGGACGCGGGCACTCGACGGGCATGGAGTACCGCACACTCGGACGGTCGGGGCTGAAGGTCTCGACGATGACGATGGGCACGATGACCTTCGGCGGCAAGGGCGGGTTCGCCTCCCTCGGCGACACCGACGTCGAGGGCGCGACCCGGCAGATCGACCTCTGTGTCGACCACGGCGTGAACCTCGTCGACACCGCGGACATGTACTCCGCCGGCGCGTCGGAGGAGATCGTCGGGCAGGCGACGAAGAACCACCGCGACGACCTGCTGCTCGCCACCAAGTGCCGCTTCCCGATGAGCGACGACCCCAACGACGCCGGCGCGTCGCGGCAGCACATCGTGCGCAGCGTCGAGGACAGCCTGCGCCGGCTGGACGCCCAGCACATCGACCTCTACCAGCTGCACGGCTGGGACGGCGTCACGCCGCTGGAGGAGACGCTCGAGGCCCTCGACACGCTGGTCAGCAAGGGCAAGATCCGCTACATCGGCTGCTCGAACTACTCGGCCTGGCACATCATGAAGGCGCTCGGGGTCGCCGAGCGCGAGTCCTACCAGCCCTTCGTCTCCCAGCAGATCCACTACACGCTGCAGGCGCGCGAGGCCGAGAACGAGCTGGTGCCGGTCTCGATCGACCAGGGCCTCGGCATCCTCGTCTGGAGCCCGATCGCGGGTGGCCTGCTCTCGGGCAAGTTCCGCCGCGGCCAGGACGACCCGGCGACCTCGCGGCACCTCGGCGAGTGGTCCGAGCCGCCGGTGCACGACCGGGAGCGTCTCTACGACATCATCGAGGTCGCCGCGGAGATCGGCGACGCCCACGGCGTCTCGGTCGCGCAGGTCGCGAACGCGTGGCTGCTGCGCAAGCCGGGGGTCACCTCGCTGGTGATCGGTGCCCGCACCGAGGAGCAGCTGACCGACAACCTCGCCGCGGCCGAGCTCGCGCTCACCGACGACGAGGTCCGCCGCCTCGACGAGGTCAGCGCGACGCCGCTGCTCTACCCCTACTGGCACCAGCAGAACACGATCACCGACCGGCTCTCGCCCGCCGACGCGACGCTGCTGGGCTGACGCGCCCGGGACGGTGCTCCCGGCCGACCCGGGAGCACCGACCCTGGTCCCTCCGCGGCCGGAAGCCGCACACTGCGGCACACCAGTCGCCGACCGGGGGGTCCTCATGTCCGCACCATCGCTGCACCACGTCACGTCACCCGACGGCACGCCCATCGCGCTCGAACAGGTCACCGAGGGGCCGCGCCCGATGGTCACCGTGCCGGGCGGTACGAACGGGCGCCGCATCTGGGCGGAGGCCGCCGCCGCGCTGGACGGCCGGTACGCGGTCTGGCTCGCCGACCGGCGCGGCAAGGGCGACTCCGGGGACACGGAGCCCTACTCCTTCGAGCGGGAGTACGAGGACCTCCACGCCCTCGCCCGGTGGTTCGACGGCGAGGCCGTCTTCGCCGCGCACTCGTCCGGCGCGCTGTGCCTCCTCGGCGCGGCCACGCTCGACCTCCCGGCGGCGTCCCTCGTCGTGTACGAGCCCCCGTGGCCCCTGCCGGGCCGCCCGGACGACACGCCGATCCTCGACGCGATGGACGCCCGCCTGGCCGCCGGCGACGCCGAGGGTGCCGTGGAGATCGGGCTGACGCAGCTGGTGGGGATGCCGGCGCAGGCCGTGGAGGGCATGAAGCGGGCGCCGTCCTGGGCAGAGCGGCTGGTCAACGTCCGGGCCTGGCCGCGCGAAGGGCGCGAGCTGCTGCGCATGCCGCTCGGCACGGACGTCCTGCGCGGCGTCGGACTGCGCACCCTCATGCTGCTCGGCGAGGAGAGCCCCGGGCACCTGCGGGCCTCGACGGAGGCGGTCGCGGCGACGCTGACCGACGCCGAGGTCGTCGAGCTGCCGGGGCAGGGGCACGCCGCGCTCCAGACCGCGCCGGCGATGGTCGGCGAGGTCCTCGCGCGCCACCTCCCGTGACGGCTACTGGCTGGTATCGCTCGCCAGGCGAGCGGTACCAGCCAGTAACCGCTCCCGGCGGCCGGGCGGCGTGTCACGCCGACCCCTGACCCGGGTCACACTCCGCGATCGTCCATCCTGGAGCGGACGGAGGGAGACGCCGGTGCCCAGCCGCCGCAGCGCGAAGGCCGCCCAGCACGAGCAGAACAAGCGCACGATCGTCGAGCTGACCGCGTGGATCACCGTCGGCGCCGCGGTGCTGGTGGTGGCGCTGCACGCGGGGATCTCCGAGACGTCGACCGCCGCCGACGTCCCGCGGGTCAGCACGGCCGAGTACCGCTGAGCGCCGGCCGTCGATGATCGAGCTCTGGAACGTCTCGCGGGCGCTCGGCCTCGTCGCCCTCCTGCTCATGGGCGTGGTCCTCGCCCTCGGCGCGCTGCACAACACCTCGCTGAGCCGGCTCGCCGGGCAGGCCCTGCCGCGCTTCGTGCTCGTGGCCCTGCACCGCAACCTCGCGCTGATCACCGTGGTGTTCGTCGCGCTCCACGTCGTCACCGTGCTGATCTCGCCGTACCTGCCGCTGCGGTGGTTCGACGTCCTCGTGCCCGGCACCGCGCTCTACAACCCGGTCCCCGCCGCGCTCGGCGCCGTGGCGCTCGACCTGCTGCTCGCGGTGGTGATCTCCTCGAGCCTGCGGCGGTACCTGTCCAAGCGCGCCTGGCTCGTCGTGCACTGGACGTCGTACGTGTGCTTCCCGGTGGCGATCGCGCACGCCGTCGCCAACGCCTCGTTCCGCGGCGGCACGTGGTGGACGCTGCTGGTCCCCGTGCTCGCGCTCGGTCTCGTCGTGTGGGCGCTGCTCTACCGGCGCACCGCCCGCCGCCGCGCCGCGCTCCCGCTCGCCGAGCGCGGCCGCACGGATCCGGCCGAGGCGCAGCGCGCCGCGGACCACGCCACCGGCTCCCAGCCGGTCGTCCGGGTCGAGGAGCCCGGCCCAGGAGCCGTTCCGCAGCCCGCCCCGGACCCCACCCCGGACCCCCCGGCACCCCGGCCCGCGGTCCGGGAGATGCGCGTCGTCCCGCGCCCGGCGTCCCCGGGACGTCACGCGGCCCGGGAGGACCCGGAACCCGGGCCGGACCCCGACGCCCGCACCGAGGCCCTCGGCGGTCCCGAAGCGCCGACCGTCGCCCTGCCGCCCCGACCCCGACAACGCTGACCCCGACCCGACCGCCCGGGAAGGACACCGCATGAGAATCCGCCTGACCAGCCTGTTCGTCGACGACCAGCGCGCCGCGCTGGCCTTCTACACCGACGTCCTGGGCTTCACGAAGCGCCACGACATCCCCCTCGGCGACGACTCCTGGCTGACCGTCGCGTCGCCGGAGGACCCCGACGGCCCCGAGCTGCTCCTCGAGCCCGCCGGCCACCCGGCGGTCAAGCCCTACCGGGACGCGCTCGTGGCCGACGGCATCCCGCAGGCCCAGTTCGCCGTCGACGACGTCGCCGCCGAGTACGAGCGCCTGACCGGGCTGGGCGTCACGTTCACCCAGCCGCCGACCGACATCGGCCCGGCCGTCGTCGCCGTCCTCGACGACACCCAGGGCAACCTCGTCCAGCTGCTCAGCGAGAAGAGCTGACCCGCATCCGCTCGAGCGCGGCGATCAGCGTCGCGGCGTCGTAGGGCCCGATGTGGCGCTGCGGCACCTCGTCGCCGACGCCGAGGTAGAACGTCGGCGTCCCGGGCAGGTCGCTGCTGCGGGCGTCGATCTCGTCGTCGGTGACGCGGTTCGCGGCGTCGCCGTCGCGCAGGTCGTCCTCGATGCGGTCGAGGTCCAGGCCGAGGTCGGCGCAGTAGCCCAGGAGGTCGTCGCGCTCGAGGGCGTCGGCGTGCGCGAAGAACGTGTCGTGGACCTCCCAGAACCGGCCCTGCTCCGCGGCCGCCTCGGCGACCTCGGCGGCCAGCCGGGCGTGCGGATGGGTGTCGGAGAGCGGGAAGTGGCGGAACACGTAGCGCATCCCGTCGCCGAAGTGCTCGCGGACCTGGCGGATGTTGCCGGTGGCCTTGCCGCAGAACGGGCACTCGAAGTCGCCGTACTCGACGATCGTCAGGGGCGCGTCGACCGGCCCGCGGACGTGGTCGCGGCGCGGGTCCACCGCGCGGAGCAGGTCGTGGGAGGGCTCCTCGGGCAGCGAGGACCGGCCGGCCCGGAACACCGCGGCGCCGAGCGCCAGCGCGACCACGGAGGCGAGCAGGACCCCGACGCGGGCCTCGTCGGCGAGCAGCGGGTCGGGCAGCGCCAGGTCGACGATGAACAGCGAGATCGTGAAGCCGATGCCGGAGAGCGCCGCGCCGCCCGCGACCTGCGGCATCGTCAGCCCGGGGGCGAGGCTGCCGGGACGCAGCCGCACCAGGACCGCCGTCGCACCGGTGATCCCCACGAACTTGCCGACGACGAGGCCGAGCACGATGCCCCAGGTCAGCGGTGAGGTCGCGGCTGCGCGCAGGACCTCGCCGGTCAGGGGGACGCCCGCGTTGGCCAGGGCGAACACCGGCACGATGATGAACGCGGTGTACGGCTGCCAGAGCCGCATGAGGCGCTCGTTGACCGACACCGCCCGCTCGAGCCCCAGCCGGGCGCTGCGCGCGTACTCCGGGTTGGGCGACTGGCGGAACGCGCGGGCCAGCGCCGCCGCCCGTTCCACCTCGTGGCGCTTGGGCGGGTAGACGGGCAGCAGCAGGGCGATCAGCACCCCGGCCAGCGTCGCGTGCACCCCGGACTCGTAGAACGCCACCCAGGTCACCAGCGAGACGACGAGGTACCCGCCACCGCGCCACACCCGCAGCCGGCGCAGCTGCCAGATGAGCAGGAGCCCGCCGACCCCCACGATCAGCGGGACGACGTGCACCTCCTCGGTGTAGACGAGGGCGATGATCGCCAGCGCGCCCACGTCGTCGGCGACGGCGAGCGTCAGCAGGAAGATCCGCAGACGCTCGGCGCGCCCCGGCCCGACCACCGCGAGCGCGCCGAGCAGGAACGCCGTGTCCGTCGAGATCACCACGCCCCAGGCCGCCGCCGCCTCGCCCGACGGGTTGAGCAGCAGGAACAGCACCGCGGGCAGGGCGAGCCCGGCCAGCGCGGCCGCGAGCGGGACCGCGGCCTTCGACCGGTCCCGCAGCTCGCCCAGCGCGAACTCGCGCTTGACCTCCAGCCCGATGACGAAGAAGAACAGCGCCATGAGCCCGTCGTTGACCCAGTGCTGGAGGTCGAGGTCGATCGACGCCCCGCCGACCGAGATCCCGAGCGGCGTGTGCCAGAACGCGTCGTAGGTCCACGCCCACGGCGAGTTCGCCCAGACCAGCGCGAGGACCGTCGCGCCGAGCACGAACACCGCGGCGAGCGACTCGCTCGCGTCACCCTTGCGGGCCGCCGCGATCCGCTCGAGGACGCCGTGCCAAGGGGGACGGCTGTCCGTCACGTCGGCCATGCCTGGATTCAAGCAGGGCGGACGAGCAGTGCCACCGGGTAGCGATCGAGCACACGCGACAGAGCGGGCGCGGAGCCCTCGACGGGGCGGCCGGTGATCACGTCGGTCCAGTCGGACGTGCCCCCGGGCAGGGGCAGGACGGTGTCACGCCAGCCGCCGGCGGCCGCCAGCCCGACCGGAAGCCGGGTGGCGACGGCGACGAGCCGCTCGCGGCCCGCCGCGCCGCCCCGGGCGAAGGCGACCGCGTGGTCCGCGGCCACCCCGGCCGCGGGCAGGGGCGCGTAGCCGGCGAAGAGCTCGGGCCGGAAACGGCGCAGGCGCAGGGCCCCGGAGACGACCGCGAGCTTGGTGGCGGCGACCTCGTCGGGGTCGCCGGCGTCGATCGAGGGGACCCACCCGCCGTCGAGGCGCTCGAGCAGCCGGCGTCGCGCGTCGAAGTCGACGGGACGGCGGTTGTCCGGGTCGACGAGCGAGTACTCGAAGCACTCGGTGCCCTGGTAGACGTCGGGGACACCGGGGCCGGCGAGCTGGAGCAGCTTCTGGCCCAGCGCGTTGGCGCGGCCCGGGGCGTCGAGCCGGGCGACGAACGCCTCGATCTCCGCCACGGCCGCGTCGTCGCCCAGCACCCGGTCCGGCCAGGCCGCGACGGCCTCGTCGACCTCGGCCACGGCGTCCACGTGGGCGGTGACGAGCTTGGCCTCCTTGGCCGCCTTGAGCAGATAGCCCGACAGGCGCTCGGCGGAGATCGGCCAGGCGCCCAGCACCGACTGCCAGGCGAGCAGCTCCAGCGACGGCGAGGGGAGCGGGTGCCGGGCCGACGCCGAGCGCAGGAAGGCGCCCCACTCGGCGGTCAGCTCGCTCAGCACGGCCAGGCGGGCCCGGACGTCCTCGGAGCGCTTGGTGTCGTGCGTCGAGAGCGTGGTCATCGTGGCGGGCGTCGCCGCCTCGCGCGCCGCGGCCCGGGCGTGGAACTCGGCGGGGGAGACCCCGAAGCGGTCGGGGGCCCCGCCGACCTCGTTGAGCGCGACGAAGCGGTTCCACCGGTAGAACGTGGTGTCCTCGACGCCCTTGGCGGTGACCATCCCGCTGGTCTGCTGGACGCGCTGCGCCAGCAGGCCGTCGGGGTCGGCGAGCATCGCGGCGTGGATGGCGCGGACCGTGTCCGCGAGCTCCGGGCGCGCGGTCGCCGCGGTGTCGACCGCGCGGTCGAGGTCGGCCCGCCCCTCGGGCAGGTAGGACCGGTAGACGGGGAACGAGCACAGGAGCTCGGCGACGGCGTCGCGGACCTTCTGCTCGTCACCCCCACCCGGCACCAGCGCCGCGATCCGGCGGACCTCGGCGACCAGGATCTCGTCGGTCACGAGACGGCGGGCCGCGTGCTCGGCGGGGGCGAGGCCCTCCCGGACCCCGGTGTGCTCGGCGGCCACGGCGTCGACCAGCGCCTCGCCGCGGGGGTCGACGAACAGGCCCTGGACCTCGCGCAGCGCCTCGTAGCCGGTGGTGCCGTCGGCGGGCCACGACAGCGGCAGCACCTCGTCGGGGCCGAGGATCTTCTCGACCAGCAGCCACGCCTCGTCGCCGAGGCCGGCGCGCAGGCGACGCAGGTAGGCGCCCGGCGCCGAGAGGCCGTCGGGGTGGTCGATGCGCAGGCCGTCGATCTCGCCCGCGGCCCGCCAGCGCAGCACCTCGGCGTGGGTGGCGTCGAAGACGGCCGGGTCGTCGACCCGCACGGCGGCGAGGTCGGAGACGTCGAAGAAGCGCCGGTAGGTCAGCTCGGCGTTGCCCCGCCGCCAGTGCACGAGCCGGTAGTGCTGGCGCTCGTGGACCTCCTGCGGCGTCCCGCCCTCGGTGCCGGGCGCGATCGGGAAGCGGTGCTCGTAGTAGCGCAGCTCCCCGTCGACGATCTCCAGCGCCGACGTGTCCTCCGGCGACCCGAGCACCGGGATGAGCAGCGGCTGCGTCAGGTCGGCGTCGTACCAGGACGCGTACTCCGAGTCCGGCCCGGACCGCAGCAGCGACCACCACGACGGGTTGGCCGCCGGCGCCGCGACGCCCATGTGGTTGGGCACGAGGTCGACGAGCACGCCGAGCCCGGCGGCCCGCAGGGCGGCGACGAGCTCGCGCCGCCCCTCCTCGCCGCCGAGCTCGTCGTTCGCGTGCGTCGGGTCGACGACGTCGTAGCCGTGGGTCGACCCGGGCGCCGCCTGCAGGATCGGCGAGCAGTACAGGGCCCCGACGCCGAGCGCGTCGAGGTAGCCGACGAGCTCGCGGGCCGCCGCGAAGGGCTGGGCGGGGGAGAGCTGGAGCCGGTAGGTCGACGGAGGGACTCCGGTCGATGCGCCGGCTCCGCTGCGCTCCGCGGCTGTCATGAGGAGTGCTCCGAGAGGTCGGTGCGCTGCAGCAGCATCATCGAGCGGGACGCGACCCGCAGGACGTCGCCGCCGACGTGGTCGGCCACGTCGTCGGGCAGGGCCGGCGTGTTCCAGGTCTGCGTGGTCCGCGCGGTGCCCACGACCACCTCGCCGGTGGTGGTGTCGAGGACCGTCGCCCAGCGGTGGGGGAAGCCCTCGCCGGGCACGGTGACGTCGACGTCCTCGTGGTGGGCGTTGAAGATCAGCATGAAGCTGTCGTCGACCACCCGCTGGCCGCGGGCGTCGCTCTCGAGGATGCCGTCGCCGTTGAGGAACACCGTCAGCACGGCCGCCTCGCCCGACTCCCAGTCGGCGTCGCCCATCTCCTCGCCCGAGGAGGTGAACCACGCGATGTCGCGCTGGACCTCGTCGGTGGGGGCCCCGACGGCCGGCCGGATCGGGCGGCCGTTGAAGAACCGCCGCCGCCGGAACACCGGATGCGAGGCGCGCAGCTCGGCGACCTTCCCGGTGTAGTCCATGAGCTCGGAGTCGGCCTTCTCCGGCGACCACTCCATCCAGGAGATCGTGGAGTCCTGGCAGTAGCCGTTGTTGTTGCCGTACTGCGTGCGGCCGATCTCGTCGCCGTGCAGCAGCATCGGCACGCCCTGGGACAGGAACAGCGTCGCGAGGAAGTTGCGCCGCTGCCGGTGCCGCAGCTCGTTGACCGCCGCGTCGTCGGTGGGCCCCTCGACCCCGTGGTTCCAGGAGCGGTTGTCGTCGGCGCCGTCCTGGCCGCCCTCGCCGTTGGCCTCGTTGTGCTTGTCGTTGTACGAGACGAGGTCGGTGAGGGTGAACCCGTCGTGCGCGGTGACGAAGTTGACCGACGCGTAAGGGCGGCGCCCGTCGTCCTGGTAGAGGTCCGACGAGCCCGTGAGCCGCGACCCGAACTCCCCGAGCGTCCCCGGGGTGCCGCGCCAGAAGTCGCGGACGGTGTCGCGGTACTTGCCGTTCCACTCGGTCCAGCCCGGCGGGAAGTTGCCCACCTGGTAGCCGCCGGGGCCGACGTCCCAGGGCTCCGCGATGAGCTTGACCTGGGAGATCACCGGGTCCTGCTGGACGAGGTCGAAGAACGTCGAGAGCCGGTCGACGTCGTAGAACTCGCGGGCGAGCGTCGCGGCCAGGTCGAACCGGAAGCCATCGACGTGCATCTCGGTGACCCAGTACCGCAGCGAGTCCATGATCAGCTGCAGCGTGTGCGGGTGCCGGACGTTGAGCGAGTTCCCGGTGCCCGTGTAGTCCATGTAGTACCGCGGGTCGTCGTCGACCAGGCGGTAGTAGGCCTGGTTGTCCGCGCCGCGCATCGACAGGGTCGGGCCCTGGTGGTTGCCCTCGGCGGTGTGGTTGTAGACGACGTCGAGGATCACCTCGATGCCGGCCGCGTGCAGGTCGCGCACCATCGCCTTGAACTCCTGCACGTGCGCCCCGGGCGCCGGCGCGCCCGTGATCGACGGCGTCGCGTAGCCGAAGTGCGGGGCGAAGAAGGCGATCGTGTTGTAGCCCCAGTAGTTGCGCAGCTCGCGCTGGACCAGGGCGTCGTCGTGCACGAACTGGTGCACCGGCATGAGCTCGATCGCCGTGATGCCGAGGCGCTGCAGGTGCGCGATGACGGCCGGGTGGGCGACCCCGGAGTAGGTCCCGCGCATCTCCTCGGGCACCTCGGGGTGCAGCTGCGTGAGGCCCTTGACGTGCGCCTCGTAGATCACGGTGTCGTGGTAGGGCGTGCGCGGCGGGCGGTCGTCGTGCCAGTCGAAGAACGGGTTGATCACCACGGACTTCGGCACGTGCGGGGCCGAGTCGTCGTGGTTGACCTCGTCGGGGTCGTCGAAGTGGTAGCCGAACAGCGCCTCGTCCCACGCGTAGGTGGTGCCGAGCGTGCCGTCGACCGCCTTCGCGTAGGGGTCGATGAGCAGCTTGTGGCTGTTGCACCGCAGCCCCTGGTCGGGCTCGTACGGGCCGCGGACGCGGTAGCCGTAGCGCTGGCCGGGGACGACGCCGGGCAGGTAGCCGTGCCAGACGAAGCCGTCGCGCTCGGGCAGCGGGACGACCGTCTCGCGCCCGGCGTCGTCGAACAGGCACAGATCGACGCCCTCGGCGACCTCGCTGAACAGCGAGAAGTTGGTCCCCGCCCCGTCGTAGGTCGCGCCCAAGGGGTAGGACGTGCCGGGCCAGGGCTGCATCGAGCTTCCTCCGGGGAGTGGGAGACCGTCGGTGGACACGGGCGGGGGTGCCCGACCGGCACGGCGAGGATACGGGCGCCGTTACGATCGCCGCCGTGGCCACGGTCTTCACCAAGATCATCAACGGCGAGCTGCCGGGGCGCTTCGTCTGGTCGGACGACCAGGTGGTGGCGTTCCTGTCGATCAACCCCTTGGGGCCCGGCCACGTGCTGGTCGTCCCGCGGGAGGAGGTCGACCAGTGGCTCGACGCCCCGGAGGGTCTCTTCGACCACGTCCTCACGGTCGCGAAGGCGATCGGGTCGGTGATCCGCGACACCTTCTCCCCGCCGCGCGTGGCGCTGATGATCGCCGGGTTCGAGGTCCCGCACCTCCACGTGCACGTCCACCCGGCGTGGGGCCTCGAGGCGTTCGACTTCTCGCAGGCCGACAGCGACCCGGACGCGGGGGAGATGGACCGGCACGCGGAGTCGATCCGCGCCGGCCTGCGCGCCGCGGGCCACGGGTCCGCGGTCCCGGACGCGTGACGCAGCTGCTGCTGGTCCGCCACGGCGAGCCCCTCGCGGCCACCGTGGAGCCCGGCGCCCCCGACGAGGGGGTCGGCGCCGACCCGGGGCTCTCCGACCGCGGGCACGAGCAGGCCGACCGGTTCGCCACCTGGCTCGCCGCCGCCCCCGAGCGGGCGGACGTCACCGAGGTCGTCACCTCGACCATGCGGCGGGCGAAGGAGACGGCGGCGCCGGCGGTGCGCCTGCTCGGGGTGCCCGAGCCGGCCGCCGTCGAGGACCTCTGCGAGTTCGACCGGGGCCGGGCGAGCTACCGCCCGGTGCACCTACGTGACGAGGCCGACGAGGACTGGCGCAGCATCCGCGCCGGGGTCTACCCCTCCTACGTCGACGGGCCCGCGTTCGCCGCGCGGGTCGCCGCCGCCCTCGACGCCGTGGCGGCCCGCCAGGACCCGCGGGCGACCGCGGTCGTCGTGTGCCACGCCGGGGTGATCAACACCTACGTCACGGGGATCCTCGGGATCGACCGCCCGCTGGTGTTCCCCCTGCACCACACCTCGGTGACGCGGGTGCTGGTCTCGCGGTCGGGGACCCGCCGGGTCAGCGCGGTCAACGAGACCCAGCACGTCGCGGAGATCCTCTGATGACCGACCCCGCGGCCGACGCCGATCGTCCCGACGACGTCGGCTGGCTCGGTCCCGAACGCCTGCTGGCCTTCAGCGACGGCGTCGTCGCGATCGCCCTGACGCTGCTGATCCTCCCGCTGGCCGAGCTCGTCCCCGAGGCCGGCGAGGCCGGGCGCTCCGGCCTGAGCGTGATCACCGAGAACCTCGCGCCGATCGGCAGCTTCGTCCTGAGCTTCGTCGTCATCGGCCGGTTCTGGGCCGCGCACCACCGGGTGTTCAACGCCGCCGAACGCGTCAGCTCGCGCCTGGTGTGGGTCAACACGGCCTGGCTGTTCACGATCGTGGTGCTGCCCTTCCCCACCGAGATGGTCGGGGCGTTCGAGGACGACCCGTTCACGCTGCGGTTCTACGTGCTGACGCTGTTCGTCAGCAGCGCGCTGCTCTCGGTCATGACGGTGATGGTTCGGCGCTCGCGCACCGACGCGGATCCCGCCGCGCCGCGCCACATCGCCACGGGGAGCACGGCCTCGCTGTTCCTCCTGGTCTTCCTGGTGACGCTCGTGGCACCCCAGTGGGGGTACTGGCCGCTGCTGCTGCTCCTCGCGACGAACCCCCTCGAGCGGCTCCTCGGCCCCGTGGTCGACCGCCGGCTCAACCGCTCGACCGGCCGATGACGGGCTTGTCCGCCCCGCGGCGGTGGACGACGCTCGCCCCATGACCACGTCGACGACGGGTCGTGCGGCGCAGCGCACGGTCCTCGCCGCGATGACCCTCGCCAACGCGATGATCCTCGTGGACCAGACGGCGGTGCCCCTGGCGCTGCCGGACATCGCCCAGGACTTCCGGGTGAGCTCGCTGCTCGTGCAGTGGGTGCTCACCGCCAGCCTGCTGCCCCTGGCGGGACTGCTCGTGCTCGGCGGGCGCCTCGGCGACCTCGTCGGGCGCCGCCGGGTGTTCCTCCTCGGCTCCGTCGTGTTCGCGGGGGCCTCGGCGGTCGGCGGCGCGGCACCGGACTTCCCGGTCCTGCTCGCGGCGCGGGTCTGCCAGGGCGCGGGCGGTGCCCTGATGCTGCCCGCGACCGTCGCGATCCTGTCGAGCACGTTCGACGCCCGGGAGCGCGGCCGGGCCCTCGGGCTCATGGGCGGGATCGCGGCGACCGCGGGCGCGCTCGGCCCGACCATCGGCGGCGTGCTGACCTCGGCGATCAGCTGGCGCGCGGTCCTGCTGATCAACCTGCCGCTGCTCGTCGTCACGCTGTGGGCGACCCTGCGGTCCGTCCCGGCCGACGGGCCGCGGCAGAAGGGCCTGCACGTCGACCTGCCCGGCGCCGCGCTGCTGGGCCTGGTGCTCGTCGGGCTCGTGTTCGGCCTCGCCCAGACGACGACCGACGGCTGGACCGCCCCGGACGTGGTCGTCTCCCTGGTCGTCGCCGTCGTCGCGGCCGTGCTCTTCGTGCGCCGGGAGCGGCGCATCGCCGACCCGCTGCTCGACCTGCGCCTGCTGTCCACGAGCGCCGACTACCGCGGGGCCACGATCTCCCAGGGCCTGGCCGGGATGGCCGAGATGGGCCTCGGGCTGATCCTGCCGCTCGTCCTCGTGCTCAACCTCGAGATGGATCCCGCGCTGGCCGGGCTCGCCCTGCTGTCGACCACCGTGCCCATGGTCGTGATCGCCCCGCTCGTGGGCGGCTGGTACGACAAGGCCGGCGGCCGCCCGCCGCTGGTCGTGGGCTTCGTGCTGCTGGCCGTCTCCGGGGTGCTGCTCGCGCTCGGCATCTCGACCAACGACTTCTGGTGGTTGCTGCCGGGTCTCGTGGTCTACGGCGTCGGGCTCGCCGTCGTGCTCACCGTCAACGACCCGGTCAGCCTCGACACCGTCCCCGAGCGCGACCACGGGCAGGCCTCCGGGGTGTCCGCCACCGCGGAGCAGGGCGGCGGCGCGGTCGGGATCGCCCTCCTCTACGCCGTGTTCCACCTGACCTATCTCTCGTCGCTCACCGACGGGATCGCGGCGCGCGGGCTCCCGCCCCTGACCGCCGAGACCGGGGTCGAGCTGCGTGACGCGCTGGCCGACGCGCAGCAGACGGGCCTCGTCCCCCGGACGTTCGACCCGCGGGTCGCCGAGTACCTCGAGGCGGCCCGCCACGCCTCGGACCAGGGCTACGCCGTGGCCTTCCTGGCGGTGACCGTCCTGTCGGTCGTGGGGGCGGTGACGTCCGCGTGGCTCGTGCGGCGCCCACCGCCGCCGGACACGGAGGTCGCCGCGGCCGAGGTCCCCGAGTCGGCGTGGGGCACCGAGCCCGACCAGCCGGGTCTGGACCTCCTCGGCGATCCCGCGGCGCCCGCGCGTCACCCGGTGCGACCCGCGCGGCTGGCGTCGTCGGCCGAACGGGCCCGACGGGCGTCCGGCTGACCGCCACCGTCACCCGCTCGTGACCCACGGGTGCGCCGTCCTCCCTACCGTGAGGCGTCCCGCCCGCGGTCCGCGAGACACCGAGGAGACGCCGTGCCCGTCACGCCACCCACGCCCGAAGAGCTCGCCGCCCTCGCCGAGCGCGACCGCCTCGGCCTCGACGCCGCCGCGCTCGCGGCCTACGGCCCGCTGGTCGCGGGGTCGCTCGGGGCCTACGACCGGGTCGAGCAGCTCTGGGCCGACCACGCACCCGCCGCCCCGGACCGCCCGTGGTCGTGGCCCGCCGAGGGCGAGAACCGGTGGGGCGCCTGGTACGTCCGCTGCCGGGTCGAGGGCGCGGCCGAGGGCCCGCTCGCCGGGCGCACGATGGCGGTGAAGGACAACACCGCCGTCGCCGGCGTGCCGATGGCCAACGGCTCCCACCTGGTCGACGGCTTCGTCCCCGCCCGCGACGCGACCGTCGTGACGCGCCTGCTCGACGCCGGCGCGACGGTCACCGGCAAGTCCGTGTGCGAGGACCTGTGCTTCTCGGGATCGAGCCACACCTCGGTGTCGGGACCGGTGCGCAACCCCTGGGACCCGACCCGCATCACCGGTGGCTCGTCGAGCGGGAGCGCCGCGCTGCTCGCCGCGGGCGAGGTCGACGTCGCGACCGGCGGCGACCAGGGCGGCTCGGTGCGCATGCCCGCCGCGATGAGCGGGATCGTCGGCCACAAGCCCACCTACGGGCTCGTGCCCTACACCGGCGCCTTCCCCATCGAGGCCACGATCGACCACCTCGGCCCGATGACCCGCACGGTCTCCGACGCGGCGCTCTGCCTGGGGATCATGGCCGGCCCCGACGGCCACGACCCGCGCCAGCCCGACGTGATCGAGCCGGTCGACTACCTCGCCGGGATCGGCCGCGGCGCCGAGGGCCTGCGGGTCGGCGTCGTCACCGAGGGCTTCGGGCACGCCGGGCTCTCGCAGCCCGGCGTCGACGCGAGCGTGCGCGCGGCGGTCGACGTGCTCGCGGGCGCCGGCCTCGCCGTCGAGGAGGTGTCCGTGCCCTGGCACCGGGACGCGCTCGCGGTGTGGAGCGTCGTCGCCACCGACGGCGTCGTCGCCCAGATGATCGAGGGCAACGGCTACGGGCTGAACTGGGACGGGCTCTACGACCCGGAGCTCATCGCGCACTACGGCCGCCTGCGTGCCGAGCGCGGCCACCTGTTCTCCGACACCGTGAAGATGATCGCGATGGCCGGGCGCCACACGCTCGCGCGCGAGCACGGCCGGCACTACGCGATGGCCCGCAACCTCGTCCCGGCCGCCCGCGCGGGGTACGACGCGGCGCTCGCGCAGTACGACGTGCTCGTCATGCCGACGGTGCCGATCGTCCCCTCGACGATCATCGCGGACGACGCGCCGGTGGAGGAGAGCGTCGCCCGGGCGCTCGAGATGATCGTCAACACGGCGCCCACCGACGTCACCGGCCACCCCGCCACCTCGGTCCCGGCGTCCCCGGTCGACGGGCTGCCGGTCGGGATGATGATCGTCGGCCGGCACTTCGACGACCTCACCTGCCTGCGCGTCGCCCGCCACTTCGAGCAGGCGGTCGGCGGCTTCCCGGCCCCGCCCGTCGCGGCGGGCGCGGTGGCCGCCGGCTGAGCACCGACGCTCTGCCCTGCGCGAACACCGGCGCGGGCCGGGACGGGCCGCCCCTAGCGTCCCGGGGCACGACGACGGCGGGCGAGGACGACGTGGCGCTGGTGCTCGGGGCCTACGCGGCGTGGGAACGGGGCGACATCGACGCCGCGGTGGCCGCCATGCACCCCGAGATCGTGTGGATCGAGCCGGACGAGTTCCCGATGGGCGGGGAACGGCGCGGGCCGGCGGCGGTGGCGGAGTACCTGCGCGCCTCCCGGGAGAGCTGGCGGGAGATGCGCTCGCGGCGCCGGGCGAGCGTCGCCGGCGGCGACGTCGTCGTGATCCACCACGTCGAGGGCACCCTGCTCGACGGCACGGCGAACACCGTCGACGTCGCCGACGTCTTCACCGTCCGGGACGGGGTGGTGGTGCGGATGGCGGCCACCCTGGATCTCGAGGCGCCCTTCCGCTGACCTACTGCAGGTAGTCGTGCACCTGCTTCTCGGTCGCCTCACCCGGGTCGCCGCCGAAGTCGCGACCGGCGCGGTGGCGCCGCAGCACGTCCCAGCACTGGTCGAGCTGGCGCTGGATCTGCTCCAGGCGCGCCCGGTCGTCGTCGTTGATCGCCTCGCCGTGCGCCCGCAGCTGGTGCTCCTCGTCCACGAGGGAGTGGATGCGGGAGAGGGTCTCGTCGTCGGCCATGGGCCCGAGCCTAGCTCCGCACCAGCGCCACGAGATCGCGCACGCGGGCGTCGGGCAGGTAGGCCCGCCCGATCCCGACGCCCACGCGGGGCAGGTCGGCCTCGTCGCGGTAGACCAGGAACATCGGCGCGTAGCGCGGCTGGAACTTGGCCTTGAACGTGTGGAGCGACCGGAAGCCGTAGTAGGGCTCGAGCAGCTCGCCCATGCGGTCCAGGACGCGGTCCAGGACGTGCTCGCCCTCCGCGGCGTCCTCCGAGTCCCCGGTGCGGGCCAGCGGGGCGCCGGAGAGCGAGAGGTACGAGGCGCCCTCGGCCTGGAACGTCAGACACGCCGAGGCGATGAGGTACTCCACGACGGCACGGAAACCGTCCTGGCGCCGCCGCATGACGTCGAGGGTCCAGCCCACCACGACGTCATCGGGCCCGTACACCGGCAGCCACGAGGTGACCCCTTGGACGGTGCCCTCCGCGTCGACGGCGAGGCCGGTGCGCACCTCCGGGTCGAGCGCCTCCTCGACGCCGCCGAGCGTGAAGCCCATCTCCGGCAGGCCCTTGTCGCCCACCCACTCCTCGGAGATCGCGCGGACCTGGGCGACGACGGACCGGGGCTCCTCGGCGAGGTGCACCATCCGGTGGGAGATCCCGGCCTTGCCGGCCCGGTTGAACGCGCTGCGCACGTTCTGCCAGGGCTTGCCCTTGAACTCGAGACCCTCGAGGTCGATCAGCGTGTCCTCGGCGACCTGCAGGGCCCGCCAGCCCGCGGCGCGGGCGTCGTCGGCGAGCACCTCGGTGGTGGAGAACAGACACGGCACCCACCCGGAGCGCTCGGCCAGCGCGCGGAAGTCCTCGAGCGCGGCGGTGCGCTCCGCGGGCGCGACGATCGGGTCGCCGAGCGCCACGGCCACCCCGGCGTGCACCCGGTACGCGGTGACGCCGCCCGCACCGTCGGCGCCGTGCGTCAGGTAGCGGTTCTCCGGCCACGTCGCCATCCACGAGATGGTCGAGCCGCCGTACCGGTGCAGCGCCGCGCGGGCGACCTCGGGTCCGGCCGCGGCGGAGCGCCCGGCCCGGCGCCGCAGCCGCCGGCGCGACGGGACGGCGAACGCGTGCCGGCCGACCACGAGCCACACCAGCAGCGCCGACCAGAGCACGGCGTTCGGCACGAACACCGCGAGGCCGACGAGCTCGATCTGGTCCATCTGCCCGGTCGCCTGCGCGTACGCCACCGCGACGATCACCAGGAGGCCGAGCAGCAGGTAGAACACGCCGAGGACGAGACCCACGACCCACGCCGGCCGGCGCCCGCGACGCAGACCCTCGGCGAGCAGCAGCGAGATCACGACGGACACCAGGGTCTCGACGACCGTCGAGTCGGACGCCGTGTCGCCCAGCGGCCCGACGACCGGCACCACGAGCGTCAGCACCCGGATGACGGCGATGACGACGAGGCCGGCCGCGGCGACCAGGCGGAACTCGCGACGGCCCGGCCGGCCGGTGGGCGCCTCCCCGGCGCCGGCGACGCGGCGGCCGAGCGGGAGCGCGACGACGAGCACGAGCGCGTGGGCGGTGTCGGCGAGGCTGCCGAGGAAGAGGAGCCCGACCGCGACGACGCCGACGAGCACGAGGCGCAACCGCAGCCGCCACGGGGCCGCGAGCGTCGCCGACGCGACGGCCAGGACGGCGATCACGCCGGTGGTGATCCCCCCGGTGAGGGCGCCGGCCAGCGCGACGGCCCAGGCCCAGCCGGTGGCGGCGAGGGCGGCGACCAGGCCGACGGCGACGAGCAGACCGGCGAGCTGGGCGACCACGAGCACGAGCAGCGTCCGTCGGGAGCCGATCCGTCCCTCGGCCCACCCGAGCCCGACCGCGGCGAGGACGAGCCCGACCAGCGCACCCGCGGGACGGGCGCCGACGAGGCCCGCCGACAGCGGCGTCCACCAGTGCCCCGCGGCCAGCGCCGGCACCCCGGTCACCAGCCCGGACGCCCAGGGCCGGTCGGCGAGCGCGCTCCAGAAACCACCCGTGAGGAGCCCCGCGACGAGGAGGACCAGCACCGTCACGGCGGTGACGGGCCGGCGCCGCGCCGTCGTCAGCGCGCGCGTGACGGTCGCCCTGGCGCGCCCGCGGGGGTCGTCGCCGGCCTCGGTCGGTTCCGGAGGGGCGGTCACCGTCATGGACGATCTCCTCGGACATCACGGACCGCGACCGATCGGTCGCGGGATGCGGCTGAAAGGGTGACTGACGAGGAAAGTGTCCGATGTCGGACGCGCCGAGACAATCCTCTGGGTGATCGACCGTCTCGACGTGGCCGCCCGCGTCGACCACGATCATCGGCGTGGTGGACACCGTCGACCGGGACCGGCGACTGCTCCTGCTCTCGGTGTGGGCGTCGGGTGCCTTCGCCGTGCTCTCGTCGGTGTGGGGCGTGCTGAGCGGCTCGTCGATGATCGTCTTCGACGGCCTCTACTCGTTCGCGAGCATCGGGCTCTCGATGCTGGCCGTGCTCGCCCTGCGCACCTCGCAGCAGGGCGCCGACGAGCGCTACCCGTGGGGCCGGGAGATGTGGGAGCCCGTCGTCGTGGTGGTCAAGGCCGTCGCGCTCGGGGCGCTGTGCGTCTACGCGGTCGTCGGCGCGGTGGCCGACCTGCTCGCCGGCGGCCGCGAGGTCTCCACCGGCTGGGCGCTGGCCTACGCCGTCGTCGCGACGGCCGCCGGGATCGTCGTCACGGTCCTCATGCGCCGCGGTGGGCGCTCCGACCTCGTCCGGGCCGAGGCGGCCGAGTGGCTGGGCGACACCCTGCTCTCGGTCGGGGTGCTGGTCGGGTTCGTGATCGCGGCGGTGCTCGTCGCCTCCGGTCACCCCGACCTCGCCGCGTACGTCGACCCGGCGATGGTGGTCATCGTGTCGCTGGCGTTCCTGCGGGTGCCCGCCCGCCTGGTCGGCGGCGGGATGCGGGAGATCCTCGAGATGTCCCCGCCGGCCGAGACCCAGGCGGCGCTGACCGCGGCCGTCGAGGAGGTGCGCGAGCAGTTCGGGCTCGCGGAGTCGTTCCTGCGGGCCTCGAAGGTCGGGGGCCGGGTGGACGTGGAGGTGGACTACGTGGTGGGGGAGGGATCGACGGTGCGGACGGTGGCCGACGGGGACGTGGTCCGGCAGGCCCTGCACGAGCGGCTCGCGGCGCTCGGCTACGAGCGCTCGGTGGTCGTCGCGTTCACGACCGAGCGGCGGTGGGCGCTGTGAGCCCCGAGGTGGGTACCGCGAGCGCGGACAGGACGGTGCGCCGCGACCTGGTCGTGCACCTGCGCCGGCCCGAGGATCTGCTGACGGTCGACCCGGCCGCGCTGCTCGAGCCCGACGGCGACGACGCGCGGATCGTGCCGGGGGCCCAGGAGCTGCTCGACGAGGTCCTGGCGCGCCGGCGCCAGTCGCGGCGCGGCGACCGCGTGGTGCTCACGCTGCCCGCGAGCACCGCGGCGGAGGACCTCGAGACCGTCACGGCGCGCCTGACCACGGCCCTGCACCGCTGGTGCCGCCGCGGCATCGAGGGCGACGAGCGGGAGCAGGACGTCATGCGGCGTCTCGGCGTCGCCTCGCTGCGTCCGGGCATCCCGCTCTTCGGAGTCGGCCTGCTCTTCTCCACCGACTTCCTCGCCCCGGACGTCCCGGAGTTCTTCCAGAACCTGCTGGGCAACGGCGTCTTCCTCGTCATCGCCTGGGTCGGGCTCTGGTACCCGCTGGACTCGCTGTTCTTCGCCCGGCTGCCGGTCAAGCGGCGCAGCAAGGCCCTCGACGCGCTGCTCGCGATGCCGGTGGAGGTGCGCCTGCGGGAGGCTGCTCCGACCGAGTGACAGCTCACCGCCGGACAGGTGAGCTTTCGTGCGCTTCGCGTCGCTGTGGGTGGATCCTCCCGCGCAAGGGGATGTCGGCGACGGAGTCGAGCGATGGGGTCAGGGCTCGAGCACGCGCACGAGAAGTGGCTGGACCTCGTCGCCGACATGGTCGGACGTCCACTGATCGGCTGGCCGGCACCCGAGATCCTCTCGCTGCTCGCGGCGAGCTTCGAGGCCCCGGCCGCCGTGTTCTACACGCAGGAGGGTGCCGAACCGATCGAGCAGGTGTCGGCGCCGGCGGACCTCTACGGCGGGTACCGCGCGGAGGTCGAGCGATGGAGCGCCGAGAACGCCTTCCGTGAGCATCCGCTCCTGCGCTTCTACCTCGCGACCGGCCGGTGCGAGGTGATGCAGGTGGCCGACGTGCCCGAGCGCTTCGCCGGTCGCCGCGTGCAGGAACGCTGGCGTGTGGTCTGCGACGACCTGCTCGGCGCCGACGTCGTCTCCCAGGTCTCGATGCCCCTGCGGCTCGGACCGCGGACGAACCGGTCGTTCCTCGTCGGGCGGTGCGACGCCTATGCCGCGGAGGAGATGGCGCTGCTGGGAAGGGTGCAGCGGGTCCTCATCGGCCTCGACCGCCAGATCGCCGCGCACGCCCGCTGGTCGGCGCGCACCGGTGCCCACGCGATCCCGGTGGCCGGCGAGGTGGGGCTGACGCCGCGCGAGAGCGCCGTGCTGGACCTGCTCGCCGCCGGCGGCACCGCCCGGGCCATCGCGCGACGGCTCGCGGTGGGGGAGCGGACGGTGCAGAAGCACCTGCAGCGCATCTACACGAAGCTCGGTGTCGCCGACCGGCTGGCGGCGGTGCAGCGCGCCCAGCTCATCGGCCTGCTCCCGCCGCCGGGGCTGGTGCGTACGTAGTTCCCGCCCTGTCGCGCTCGTCACGATCCTCCGCCAATGGGTCGAGCGCGATGCGGTCGTCCGCTTCGCGTCGTCACCACCACCCAGGGGAGGACCCATGCTCGCCACCACCGACATCCACAGCCGCCTCGACGAGGTGCGCGCCAAGATCGCCGAGGCCCTGCGCGACGTGCAGGCCGACAGCGGCGCGTCCGTCGTCACGGTCGCGGTGGTCGGGGAGTTCGACAGCAAGGGGGCGAAGGCCGACGGCGCGGAGAACGCCCGCGACGCCGTGATCGAGCTGGAACAGGCCGCGGACAGTGCGCGCGTGGCGGCCGCGGCGGACCCGGGCCTCGGAGGGGCGGCCCGGGAGTCCGTCGAGGCCGCCCACCTCGCGATCTGCATCCTCAAGACCGAGGTCTGAGGCGGGTGCGCCTCCGGCGCACGTGAGCACTTCGGAGTGCCCGAGCACTCCGAAGTGCTCACATGCCCGGAGGGCACACGATCGCAACGCCGCCGACGCGGCGGGGCAACACACACGCCCTTCACTCGTCGGCGACCCACCACGCGGTGGGGCGCGTCTAGGGTTCCGCCGGCTCCGGCCGGGGCTGGTCCGAGAGACGCAGGCACCGGGCGCGCCCCGGTGCTCCACGGCGGGAGAAAAGCCCGGGAGATGACCGACGTCCGGTCGTCTCGGTGAGGCGGCCGGCGACCCCGGGAGTCGCCCGTGCAGATCGCCCCGTCCCTCCCCGCCCCCCACGGCGGCCCGCCCCGGAAGGCCCCGCGCCACGGCCCCGAGGCCGCCCGCGCCGTCGAGGTCGAGGCCACGCTGGGCCACGCAGGTCGCGACGCCGAGATCGCCCGCGGCCTGCAGATGGGCCTCGAGGCCGCCGACTCGGTGGTCGACCGCACGATCCCGCTGTTCTCCCGCGGCGAGCTGCCCCACTTCGCCGGCATCCCGACGTTCATGAAGGCGCCGTTCGTCGAGGACGTGCGCCGGTGCGGCGAGTACGACGTCGCGATCGTCGGCGCACCGTTCGACGGCGGTACGACCTACCGGCCCGGGACGCGGTTCGGGCCCAAGGGCATCCGCGACATCTCGCTGCTCTACGGCACCTACTCGTTCGAGCTCGGCGTCGACCTGCGCGAGTCGATCACGATGTGCGACGTCGGGGACATCTTCACGATCCCGGCGAACATCGAGAAGACGTTCGACCAGATCACCAAGGCCGTCAGCCACGTGTACGCGTCCGGGGCGTTCCCCGTGGTGCTCGGCGGCGACCACTCCATCGGTTACCCGACCAGCCGCGGCGTCGCCGAGAACCTCGGCGACGGCAAGCTCGGGATCATCCACTTCGACCGCCACGTCGACACGCAGGAGACCGACCTCGACGAGCGGATGCACACGACCCCGTGGTTCCACGCCACGGACCTGCCGAACGTGCCGCCGGAGAACCTCGTCCAGATCGGCATCGGCGGCTGGCAGGCGCCGCGGCCCGGCGTCGAGGTCGGCCGCGACCGCGGCACGACGATCATGACGGTCACCGACTGCGTCGAGATGGGCATCGAGGCCGCCGCGGAACGGGCCCTCGAGGTGGCCTGGGACGGCGCCGACGCGGTGTGGCTGTCGTTCGACGTCGACTGCCTCGACGCCGCGTTCGTGCCCGGGACCGGCTGGCCCGAGCCCGGCGGGTTCCTGCCCCGCGAGGTCCTGAAGTTCATCCAGCTCATCGCCGACGCCCGCCCACTGGCCGGGATCGAGATCGTCGAGTGCTCCCCGCCCTACGACAACGCCGAGATCACCGCGCTGATCGCGTGCCGCGTCATCTGCGACACGCTCGGGTGCCTCGTGCGCTCCGGGCACCTGCCGAAGGGGAGCGGGTCATGATCATTGTCGGAGTGGCGATCGGGGTCGTCATCGTCGTCGCCGTGGGGCTCCTGGTGGCCCGGCGCGTGGACGGCGACTCGACCAACTTCCTCGTCGCCGGCCGCTCGCTGCTCCTGCCGCTGTCCGCGGCCGGGCTGATGGGCCAGGCCGTCGACTCGAACGCGACGCTGGGCAACATGGACCTGAGCTTCTCGCTCGGGTTCTGGGCGGGTGCCTCGCTCCCGCTCGGGCTGTCGCTGTGCCTGCTGATCACGGGGCTGTTCTTCGCGGCGCGCATGAACGCGATGGGCCTGTTCACGCTGCCCGACTTCTACCGCCAGATCTACGGCCGCGGCGTCGAGGTCACGGCCTCGGTGCTGATGATCGCGAGCTTCTGCATCCTGCTCGCGGGCAACCTCGTGGCGGGCGGCTACCTCTTCGAGCGGTTCCTGGGCACGTCCTACACCGTGGGCGTGCTGATCATCGTCGCCGTCGTCCTGGCCTACACGATCACGGGCGGGATGTTCTCCGACGCCTGGACCGCGCTGATCCAGATGGTGATCACCGTGGTCGGGTCGCTGTCGCTGCTGGTGTGGACCACGGTGCACTTCGGGCTCTCCGCCGCGCCGGGGACGGGGCCGTTCGACCTCGAGCAGCTGACGACGGCCGCCGGCGGTGCGCCGATCAACTGGGCGACGCTGATCTCGCTGGGCATCGGTGACATCGTCGCCATCGACTTCATGCAGCGGATCTTCTCGGCGCGCTCCCCGCGGACGGCTCGCAACGCGTGCTTCACCGCCGCGGTCCTCACCGCCGCCGTCGGGATCTGCTACGCCCTCGTCGCGCTCGCGGTCGGCAGCGCGCTCGGGCCGGACGCCGAGACGCCGATCCTGTTCACGCTGCTCGGGCAGTTCGCGCCGGCGTGGCTGGCGATCCTCGTGCTCTCGGCGATCGTGGCGGCGTCGTGCTCGACGGCCAACGGCGTCATCCTCGGCACGGCGTCGGTCGCGGTGCGCAACATCCGGGGCCTGCGCGACCCGTCGATCGGCACCGGCTCGTCGCGGACGGACCCGCTGCTGCGCGCGGTGCGCGCGACCATGCTGCCGGTGGTGGGGGTGTCGATCCTGTTCGCGCTGCAGGTCCCGCAGACCGGCATCCTGCTCACGCTCGCGTTCGACCTGCTGCTCGCGTGCCTGCTCGTGCCCTTCGTCGCCGGGCACTGGTGGCCCCGGCGGGCGACGCGGGCGGCGGCGGTCGCGGCGATCGTCGTGGGCCTCGTCGTGCGGCTGACGCTCTTCGCGCTGACCCCGACGATCTTCGGCGCGGACAACACGCTGCTCTACGTGCCGAACGACCTCGTCGGCCCCGGCTTCGACGGCTACCCGACCTTCCTCGGCTTCGCGGCGTCGCTGCTGGCCTTCGTCGTCGTCGCGCTCCTGCGCCCGGCCCGCGAACCCGCGGTCCTGAGCCGCCGGGAGGACCTGGTGCCTGCTGGCACGTGAGCAGTTCGGAGTGCTCTGGCACTCCGAAGTGCTCACGAGCCCGCAGGGCACCTATCCCCGGTCGAGCATGGCCTCCTCGTAGTCCAGCTCGCGGAGCATGTCGCGCAGGATGCCCTCGTCGATCCGACCCATGTCGCGGAAGCGCACGAACGTCGCGCGCTCGGCGGTGAGCATCTCCCGGCGCAGCCGGGTGAACGCGACCGACGGGGCCTCGCCGATCTCGTCGTCGGAGCGCCCGAGGCGTTCCCACGCGCCGTTCGAGCGGTGCTGCGCCCACGTGCGCAGCTGTTCGGTGACGTGTGCCGGGGTGCCGTCGTCGGCGAGGTCGTCGAGGCGCGCGATGGCGGCCTCGGCGGCCGCCTGCTTCACCGCGGCCTCGTCGAGGACGTCGCGCTGGCCGCCCTGGTCGCGGACGTGCAGGCGGCGGATCAGCGCGGGCAGGGTGAGGCCCTGCACCAGCAGCGTCCCCACGGTGATGACGAAGGCCGCGAACACGACGACGTCGCGCCCGGGCATGCCGCCGGCCCCCGCGGGGATGGCGAAGGCGGCCGCCAGCGTGACCACCCCGCGCATCCCGGCCCACGAGATGACGAACGGGCCGCGCCAGGACAGCGCGGGACCCCGCCGCCGGACCCGGGGGATCAGCCGGGACAGGTAGATCGTGGGGAACACGAAGACGAACCGGGCCAGGATCGTCACGACGAGCAGGGCGAGCGAGACCAGCAGGATCCGGCCGGCGTCGGTGCCGAGGCCGTCGACGACGATGCGCAGCTGGAGCCCGATGAGGCCGAACACCAGCGCCTCGAGCAGCGTGTCGAGCGCCTTCCACACCGCCTGGTCCTGCAGCCGCGTGGCGTAGCCGGCCTCGGTGGCCTTGTGCCCGAGGTAGAGCCCGGCGACGACGACGGCGAGCACCCCGGAGGTGTGCAGCTCCTCGGCGAGCAGGTAGATCACGAACGGCACGAGCAGGCCGACCGAGCTCTCCAGCACGCCGTCGTGCAGCCGCAGCCGCACCTGGTGCAACAGCCAGCCCGCGCCCGCGCCGATCAGCACCCCGCCGACGGCCGCGAGCGCGAACTCCCCGAGCCCCTCGAGGACGGTCGCCCCGGTGCTGACCGTGGTCGTCGACATGGCGGCCGCGAGGAGCACCCGGAACAGGGTCAGGGCGGTCGCGTCGTTGAGCAGGCTCTCGCCCTCGAGGATCGCCATGATCCGCCGGGGGAGGCCGAGCCTGCGGCCGATCGACGCGGCCGCCACCGCGTCCGGCGGTGCGACGACCGCCCCGAGCACGAGGGCGCTCGCCAGCGGCAGCTCGGGCACGAGGAACCACGCGGCCACGCCGACCACCGCGGTGGAGAACACGACCAGCCCGACCGCCAGCTGGCTGATCCGCTTGATGTTCTCCCGCAGCCGCAGCGTCGAGCTCTCCAGCGAGGCCGAGTAGAGCAGCGGCGGGAGCACGAGGAACAGCACGAGGTCGGGGTCGAGGGGCACCGCCGGCATGCCGGGCACGAAGGAGACCGCGAGCCCGACGACGACGAGCAGCAGCGGCGCCGAGAGCGAGAACCGGCGCGCGACGGCGGTGACGGCGAGCGCGAGGACGAAGACGAGCAGGAGGGCGCGCGGGTCGGTCTCGGTCACGGCGCGGTCCCTCCGGGCCGGGCGTGCACGCTGACCGCGTAGCCCCCGCCGGCGTAGGCCTCGGCGCCGTCCCAGTCGGCGGTGCGGTGGGTGCGGACGAGGCCGGCCTCGTGGCAGGCGGTGTCGTAGTCCTCGAGCGTCGGGAAGGCGACGCCCTCGGGCAGCGTGAACGGCACGTGCGCGGCGTCGAGCCCGAACCCGGCGACGAGGAGCCCTCCGGGACGCAGGTGTCGGGCGAGGACGGCGACCACGCGCGCGTGGGTTCCCGGCGTCAGCAGCGGCCACAGGTTGCCCGCGGCGACGACGGCGTCGACCGGGTGTCCGAGGTGCAGGTCGACCAGGTCCACGAGGTGCCACTCGACGCCGGGGGCCGCGGCGCGCGCCTCGGCGAGCATGGAGGGGTCGAGGTCGGCGCCCACGACGCGGTGCCCGAGGCGGGCGAGGTGGATCGCGACGCGCCCGGTCCCGCACCCCGCGTCGAGGACGTCGGAGGGCCGCTCGCCGAGCAGGGCGTGGACGCGCCGGGCCTCCCCGTGCAGGTCCTCGCCCTGCGCCTCGAGCGCGGCGAACCGCTGGGCGTACCCCGGTCCGGCGGTCCCGCCGGTGACGGCGAGCCAAGGGTTCTCGGGCACCGGCACACTCTAGGACCGGCGCGACCGAGGCACGCCGCACACCGGCCGCCGTATGCGAATCTCTGCATGTATTGTCCGGGGCGTGGGACACGGACACGGTCATGGCGGCCACGGCGGCGACGACCGTCGCCGGCTCGGGCTCGCGCTCGGCATCACCGCCCTGGTCCTCGTGGTGGGCGCCGTCGGGGCGATCGTCACCGGCTCCCTGGCCCTGCTCGCCGACCTCGGGCACGTCGGCACCGACGTCGTCGCCCTCGCCACCGCGCTCGCCGCCTCGGCGCTCGCGGCCCGCCCCCCGAGCCGTCGCCGGACCTTCGGGCTCGGCCGCGCCGAGGTGCTCGGTGCCGCGCTGAACGCGGTGCTGCTGCTCGGCGTCACCGTGTGGGTCGCGATCGAGGCGGTCGAGCGCCTGGTCACGCCCACGGAGGTGCCCGGCGGCGGCCTGCTGCTCTACGGCCTCGTCGGCCTGGTCGGCAATCTCGTCGCGCTCGCGGTGCTGCAGCGCGGCAGCGGCGGGATGAACGTGCGCGGCGCGGCCCTGCACGTGCTCGGCGACGCGCTGGGCTCGGTGGCGGTGCTCGCCGCGGCGACGGTCACGCTGACGACGGGCTGGGCCTACGCCGACACGATCGCCTCGCTCGTCATCGTCGCGATCCTGCTGCCGCGCACCGTGGCGCTGCTGCGCGAGACCGGGCACGTCCTGCTCGAGGGCGCGCCGGCCGGCATCGACGTCGACGAGGTGCACGCCGTGCTGCTCGAGGTCGAGGGCGTCGCCGAGGTCCACGACCTGCACGTCTGGGCCATCAACGACCGCAGCCCCGCCGTCTCGGCGCACCTCGTGATCTCCGACGAGGGCTGCGCCACCGCCGACTGCGGCGAGCACGGCGTGCTCGACCGCGCGACGACCCTGCTGCGCGACCGCTTCGGGCTGCACCACAGCACGCTGCAGGTCGAGGCGCCCGAGCACGCCGACCACGAGCAGGCGTGCGAGCCGTTGGTGACCCCGCGGCCGTCGCGTGCCGGCGGGTCCCCGCCCGGCTGAGATCAGGACGCGGCCGCGAACGCGCGCCGGTGCTCGGAGGGCGTGCGGCCGAACGCGTCGAGGAACGCGGTGCGCATCGTCTCGGTAGACCGGAAGCCGCAGCGCGCCGCGACCCGGGCGAGCGGCACGTCGGTGGTGGCGAGCAGGTGGGCCGCGGCCTCGGTGCGCGCGCGGCGCACGTGCTCGGCCGGGGTGCGGTCCAGGTGGGCCCGGAACAGACGCGTGAGGTGGCGTTCGCTGACCCCCGCGAGCGCGGCGAGGGCCGGCGCGCCGAGGTCGCCGTCGAGGTGCTCCGCGACGTGCTCGACGACGCCGCGCACCACGTCGTCGGCGGGCGCCGGCGCGGCGACGTGCATGCTCATCTGCGCCTGGGTGCCCGGACGCTGGAGGTAGGTGACGAGCGCCTGCGCCGCCCGCCGGGCGAGGGCGGGGCCGTGGTCCTCGGCGACGAACGAGAGCGTGAGGTCCAGCGCGCTGGTGACACCCGCCGAGGTCGCGATGCGCCCGTCGCGCACGAAGATCGGTCCCGGGTCGACGGTGACCGCGGGGTGCTCGCGCGCGAGGCGGGCGGCGAAGCCCCAGTGGGTCGTGGCCCGGCGCCCGTCGAGGAGACCTGCGGCGGCGAGGACGCTGGCGCCGGTGCACACCGACGCCACCCGGCGCGCGTCACGGGCGAGACGCCGGACGTGGGCCACGAGGGTCTCGTCGCGCGCCGCGGCGTCGCTGCCCATCCCGCCGACCACGACGAGCGTGTCGACCGGCGCGGTGTGCCGCTCGAGCGCGCCGTGCGCCTCGAGGCGCAGCCCGGGCCGGCAGGTGACCGTCCGCCCGCCCGGCGTGAGCAGGCGCACCCCGTAGCGCGGGGTGGCGCCGAGGTCGCCGGCCACCGAGAACGTCGTCGTCACGCACGAGACGTCGAGCAGTTCCGCGTCCTCGTAGGCGACGACCGCCACGCTCGGGTCCACGGCCCGCAGCGTAGCGCCGGGCCGGTCCGTCCGGACGGGGTGCGCAGGAATCCGGACAAGCTTGTCGGATACGCCCGGGGGGTATCCGTCACGGGTCCATCGTCGTGGCCATGAGCACCGACGTCACCACCACCCACCCGGCCCACGCCACCCGCCCCGCCCGCCTGTCGGCCGTCCTCCGGCGTCGCTGGCCGGTCGCGGTCGGGCTGCTCGCGGCCGTCGCGATCGTCCTCGCCGGCCCGCTCGGTCCCGCCGACGTCGCGACCGGCGTCGCCGTCGCGGTGTCCTGCTACCTCGCCGCGGCCGCCTTCTCCCGGCCCTGGATGGCCTGGGCCTGGTGCGGGGTCGGCACCGTGCTCGTCGTGGCGTCCCGGCTGCTCGACGTCTCGCCGATCCTGGTCAACGGCGTGGCCGCCGTGGCGCTGGTGGTCGTGGGGATCGTGCGGGGTGCCGCGCGTCCGGCGCTCGCCCGCCAGACGGCCGGTCTCGTGCTCTACGGCGCCCTCGTCCTCGTCGCCCTCACCGTCCCGCCCGGGCCCGGGCTCGCCGTCGCGGCGCTGGCCCTCATCGGGCACGGAGCGTGGGATCTCTGGCACCTGCGCCGCCACCGTGACGACGTCTCGCCGTCGCTCGCCGAGGCCTGCGTGGCGCTGGACGTGCCCGCCGGCGTGGCGGTGCTGCTCCTCGCGTTCGTCGTGTGATTCAACATCCCGGTAACACGGGGCGCCTAGCGTGCGGGGTCCCGCCGCTGTCCCTGCGCCGTGCCGGAGGTCCCCGTGCTGCTGTCCCCCCACGAGCAGGAGAAGCTGCTGGTGCACGTGGCCGCGGGCCTGGCCCGCGACCGTCGGGCCCGGGGACTGCGGCTCAACCACCCCGAGACCGTGGCGCTGCTGACCTCCTGGATCCTCGAGGGCGCCCGCGACGGGCGCAGCGTCGCCGACCTCATGACCGACGGGCAGAACGTCCTCACCCGCGACGACGTCATGGACGGCGTGCCCGAGATGCTGCCGACGGTCGCGGTCGAGGCGACGTTCCCGGACGGCACCAAGCTCGTCACCGTGCACGACCCGATCGCATGAGCGTGCCCGGCGAGATCCTCCACGGCGACGGCGACGTCACCTGGGGCGAGGAACACGAGACGCTGGACCTCGTCGTCGCCAACACCGGCGACCGCCCGATCCAGGTCGGCTCCCACGTCCACTTCGCCGCGGCCAACCCGGCGCTGGCGTTCGACCGCGAGGCCGCCGCCGGGATGCGCCTGGCGATCCCCGCGGGCACGTCGGTGCGCTTCGAGCCGGGGGTGGAGAAGGAGGTCGCGCTCGTCGCGCTCGGCGGGACGGGCACGGTGCCGGGCATCCGGCTCGACGTCGACGACCCCGCCGGCCGGCGCAGCGGATCGGCGGGTCCCGGCTGGAGCGTGACCCGCGAGACCTACGCCGACCTCTTCGGCCCGACGACCGGCGACCGGGTCCGGCTCGCCGACACCGACCTCACGATCCGGGTCGAGGAGGACCGCAGCCGCGGCCCGCGGGGCGGCGACGAGGCGGTGTTCGGCGGCGGCAAGGTCATCCGCGAGTCGATGGGGCAGTCCCGGGCCCCGCGCGCCGACGGCGCACCGGACCTCGTCATCACCGGCGCGCTGGTGCTCGACCACTGGGGCGTCGTCAAGGCCGACGTCGGCGTGCGGGACGGGCGCATCGTCGGGCTCGGCAAGGCCGGCAACCCCGACACCATGCACGGCGTCGACCCGGAGCTGGTGATCGGCCCGTCGACGGAGATCCTCGCCGGCAACGGGCTGGTCCTCACCGCCGGCGGCGTCGACTGCCACGTCCACCTCATCAGCCCCCAGCAGCTGCCCGAGGCGCTCGGGTCGGGGGTCACGACGATGATCGGCGGCGGTACGGGCCCCGCCGAGGGCACCAAGGCCACGACCGTGACGCCCGGCGCCTGGTGGCTGGCGCGGATGTTCGAGGCGCTGGACACCGTGCCGCTGAACTTCGCGCTGCTCGGCAAGGGCAACACCGTCGGCGTCGACGCGCTCCACGAGCAGGTCGTCGCGGGCGCCTCGGGGTTCAAGGTGCACGAGGACTGGGGCGCGACGCCGGCGGCGATCGACGCGGCGCTGCGCGTGGCCGACCAGACCGGGGTCCAGGTCGCCCTGCACACCGACACGCTCAACGAGGCGGGCTACGTCGCCGACACCCTCGCGGCGATCGCGGGCCGGGGCATCCACGCTTACCACACGGAGGGCGCCGGGGGCGGGCACGCGCCGGACATCATCACCGTCGCCGGGCAGCCGCACGTGCTGCCCAGCTCCACCAACCCGACCCGCCCGCACACCGTGAACACCGTCGACGAGCACCTCGACATGCTCATGGTCTGCCACCACCTCAACCCCTCGGTGCCCGAGGACCTCGCCTTCGCCGAGTCCCGCATCCGCGCCTCGACGATCGCCGCCGAGGATCTCCTGCACGACCTCGGTGCGATCTCGATGATCGGGTCGGACTCGCAGGCGATGGGGCGGGTCGGCGAGGTCGTCATGCGCACCTGGCAGACCGCGCACGCCGCCAAGAAGCGCTGGGGCCTGCTCGCCGGGGACGCCGACGACGACAACCTGCGCGCCCGGCGCTACGTCGCGAAGTACACGATCTGCCCGGCGGTCGCGCACGGGCTCCAGCGCGAGGTCGGGTCGGTCGAGGTGGGCAAGCTCGCCGACCTCGTCCTCTGGGACCCGGCGTTCTTCGGCGTCCGCCCGCAGGTCGTGGTCAAGGGCGGGATGATCGCCTGGGGCCGCATGGGCGACGCGAACGCCTCGATCCCGACCCCGCAGCCGGAGCTCTCGCGGCCGATGTTCGGGGCCGCCGCGCCGGCCGCGGCCGCGACGTCGGTGCACTTCGTCACCGAGGCGGCCCTGACCGCCGGGCTCTCCGAGCGCGTCGACGTGCGGCGCCGGTTCGCGCCGATCACCGACACCCGCGCGGTGGCCAAGGCCGACCTGCCCCGCAACGACGCGACCCCGGACATCGCCGTCGACCCGGACACCTTCACCGTCCGCGTCGACGGCGAGGTCGTCGAGGCAGCCCCCGCCCGCGAGCTGCCCATGGCCCAGCGGTACTTCTTGTTCTGATGAGCACCCACACCGTCGTGGACAGCCCCCTGGGCCCGCTGACCCTGCGCGCCGACGACGGCGTGCTCTCGGGGCTGTACATGCCCGAGCACCGCCACGGTCCGGCGCCCGAGACGCTCGGGGACCGCGACGACGACGGTCTGCCCGCCGTCCGCGAGCAGCTCGCGGCCTACTTCGACGGCGAGCTGACGGCGTTCGACCTGCCCCTCGACCTGCGGGGCACCGCGTTCCAGCGCCGCGTCTGGACCGAGCTGCGCGCCATCCCGTACGGCGAGACGCGCACCTACGGCGAGCTCGCGGCGGCCCTCGGCACGCCGTCGGCGTCGCGCGCGGTGGGCCTGGCGAACGGGCGCAACCCGATCAGCATCGTCGTGCCGTGCCACCGCGTCGTCGGGGCGAGCGGGTCGCTCACCGGCTACGCGGGCGGCGTCGACCGCAAGCGCGCGCTGCTCGACCTCGAGGCGCGCGCGTGACCCTCGCCCCCGGGCTGCTGCTGCTCGCCGACTCCCGCCTGCCGACCGGCGGGCACGCGCACTCCGGCGGCGTCGAGGAGGCCGTGCGCCGCGGTGACGTGACGGGCCCGGCGGACCTCGCGACGTTCCTCGCGGCCCGCGTGCCGACCACGGGCCTCGTCACCGCGTCCTTCGCGGCCGCGGCGTGCGCGCTCCTGGGGCTCGCGGGGGAGGAGCGAGGGTCACCTTCGCTGCGTGGGGCGCAGTCAGGGCGTCCCTCGCTCCCCACAGGCGCGCCGGGGTGGGCGCGTTGGGAGGACGCGATCGACGCGCGGACCCCGGTCGCCGCGCTGCGCGAGGTGTCGCGGGCGCAGGGGCGCGCCCTCGTGCGCACGGTTCGCCGGGTGTGGCCCCACGCGCAGCTCGACGGCCTGGATGCGCGCCCGCACCAGGCGCTCGTGCTCGGCGTCGCCACGGCCGCCGCGGGCGCGGGTCCCGACGACGCCGCCGCGCTCGCCGTGCACCACCTCGTCGGCCAGGCCACCACCGCCGCCGTGCGCCTGCTCGGCCTCGACCCGCTCGCCCTCGCCGGCGTCCACGCCCGCGCGCTCGAGGACGCCGCGACGACCGTCGCGCGCGCCACCGCGGCCGGCGTCGCCGCGGCCGCCGCCGACGACCCCGACCTCCTGCCCGCCGCGACCACCCCGCGACCCGAGGTGCTCGCCGTCGTCCACGCCCGAGCCGAGGGAGCCCTCTTTGCGTCATGAGCTGCACGAGACGGATCTCTCCGGGGGCGCGGCCGACGGGCCGGCCGCGCCCCACCGCCACGACCACGCGGTGCGGATCGGCATCGGTGGCCCGGTCGGCTGCGGGAAGACGGCGCTGACGGCCGCCCTGTGCCGGGCACTGCGCGACGAGCTCTCGGTCGCCGTCGTCACCAACGACATCTACACCACCGAGGACGCCGACTTCCTGCGCCGCGAGGCCGTCCTCGACCCGGAGCGGATCGTCGCCGTGCGCACCGGCTGCTGCCCCCACACGGCGATCCGCGACGACATCACCGCGAACCTCGACGCCGTCGAGGACCTCACCGCCCGCTTCGACCCCGACCTCGTGCTCGTCGAGTCCGGCGGCGACAACCTCACCGCGACCTTCAGCTACGGCCTCGTCGACCGTCAGATCTTCGTGGTCGACACCGCCGGTGGGGACGACGTGCCGCGCAAGGGCGGGCCGGGCGTCGCCGGCGCGGACCTGCTGGTGGTCAACAAGATCGACCTCGCCCCGCTCGTCGGCGCCGACGTCGACCGGATGGCCGCCGACGCCGCCCGCGTCCGCCAGGGCCGCCCGACCGTCCTGACCTCGGTGCGCACCCGCCCCGAGGTCACCGAGATCGCCGACTGGGTGCGCGCCCGCGTCGCCGCACGGGCCCTGGCGGCGTGATCCCGGCCCACTTGGCCGTCGACGCCGGGCGCGTCACCTGGACCTCCCGTCCGCCGGTCGTCCTGCGGCGCACCGGGACGGCGCGGGTGCACCTCGTCCAGGTCGGCGGCGGACCGCTCGGCGGCGACGAGCTGGGCCTCGAGGTCGTCGTCGGACCCGGCCAGCACCTGGAGCTCCGCAGCGCCGCCGCCACGGTCGTGCAGCCCGGCCGCGAGCCCGGCGCCGCGGCGACGTTCGTGGTGACCGCGAGCGTCGCCTCCGGCGGGAGCCTCGTCTGGCGCCCGGAGCCCACCGTCGTCACCGACGGCGCGGTGTGGGACGTCCGCCTGCGCCTCGACCTCGCCGCGGACGCCGCGGCGACCGTCGCCGAGCAGGTCGTGCTCGGCCGCTCCGGGCAGGACGGCGGGCGCGTCGCCGGCACCCTCGACGTCCGGGCCGGCGGCCGGCCGTTGCTCGTCACGACCACTCACCTCGACGGCGCCGACCCCGCCCTCACCGGACCGGGCGGCACCGCCGGCGCCCGGTCGGTGGGCACGGTCCTGCGCGCCGGCCCGGACGTCGCGGACGACGACGCGACCGGAGGCGACGCGGACGTCCTCTGGGCCCGCAGCCCGCTCGCCGGGCCGGGCTCCCTGCTGACCGCGCTGGGCACGCCCCGGGCGGTGTCCGGGGTGCTGGACGGGGTGCTGTCGGCTCAGCGGTGCTCGGGCGACCGGGGGACCCGGGCGTCCTGAGCCGCCACACCGTCCGGGTCGAACCACGGGTGGCCGCCCCGCGACGTCGGCGGCGTGGGCGAGGTGCCCGGCCGCGCGGGCGGCGTCGACGGCGTGCCGCCGGCCGCCTCGGCCCCGTCGTCGTCCGGGTCCGCGGCGCCATCGGCGTGGTCCCCGGCCTCGGCCGTGTCGGTGTCGTGGTCCTCGTGGTCGTCGGTGACATCCGCGGCCTGGCCGGCGTCGCCGGTCTCGTCCTCCGCGTCGTCGCGACCCTGGTCGTCGTCCGCCCCGTCGGTCCCAGGAGCGTGGGCTGCCTCGGCGTCCTGCCCCGTGGAGCTGTCGGGCGTGGCGTTGCCGGGCGTGGCGTTGCCGGGCGTGGCGTTGCCGGGCGTGGCGTTGCCGGGCGTGGCGCTGCCGGGCGTGGCCTCGGCGGCCGACCGGCCCGGCACGAAGGTCGCCGCCGCCGAGACGGGCCGCGCGCCGGTTGCGGACCCGGCGGCCGGAGCCGACGGAGATGCTTCGGTTCTCGAAGCGTCACGCGGGGCTTCGGCGTTCGTCCCGGCACCGGCGGCGGCACCGGCGGCGGCACCGGCGGCGGCACCGGCGGCCGGAGCCGGCGCGGATGCTTCGGTTCTCGAAGCGTCGCGCGGGACTTCGGCGTCCGTCGCGGGGCCGGCGGCGCCGGTTGCGGACCCGGCGGCCGGAGCCGACGCGGATGCTTCGGTTCCCGAAGCGTCTCCGGAACCCTCGTCGCCTTCTTCCTCGTCCTCGGCGTCCTCCGACGATGCGGCGCTGTCCGCGGACGCGTCGGCGCCCTGGACGTATCCCGGGTACTCGGTGGTCTCGTCCTCCTCGGGCGCGGCCGGGGGCGGCGGGACGACACCGCCGCGCCCCGCGCCCTGCAGGTAGCCGGGGTAGCGGTCGGCGTCGGGGTCGTGGAGCCGCCCGCCTGCCTCCTCGGTCGGCTCCTCCGCCGACGATTCGGACGACTCCTCGGCGCTCGGCTCGGAGACCTCCTCGTCGGGCGCCACATCGGCCTCGGTCACCGCGGCGAAGGTCTCGGTGTCCGTGTGGTCGTCGTGCTCCTCGTCACCGACCTGCGGGATCGGGAACGACGGGACGGGGCGCGACGGGGTCCCGGCCGGCGGGGAGGCCGTGGGCCCGGTGCCCCAGGGCGGGGTGCCGTGCGGGGGAACGGGCATGCCCGGAGACGGCGGGCCGGTGGGTCGGGCCGCGGCCGCGCCGAGCCCGATCCCGGCGCCCGCGCCGGCGGCGGCCGCGCCGACCGGGAGCAGGGTGGTGCCGGCCTCGGCGATCACCTGGTCGCCGCGGTCGTCGACCAGGGCGTGCCGGCCGGTCGGCGTGCGGTCCTCGGGCTTCTTCGGCAGGCGCCGGAACAGGGCGATGAGGATCAGCGTCCAGGACACCACCTGCAGCACGATCGCGAGGAGGCCGAGCGAGCTCGCGACGGACGCCAGCGACTCCGGCGCCAGGCCGGACAGGTGCAGCGTCGCCTCGGCGATGAGGTACGCCGGGATCAGGAGGGCGACCAGCTGCACCGCGAGTCCGGCGATGGCCGGGCCCGAGACGGCGGGCAGCTCGCGGCGACGCAGCAGGGCCACCACGAGACCGACGATGATCGGCACGCCCGCGGGGAGGAAGGCGGCGGCGAGTCGGGCGCCGGAGTCGAGCATGGCGACGAACCTAACGGAACGGGACCGAACGGCGGAGCATCGACCTCCGCGGCACGGATCGTGGATGCCCCGGCGTGATGACGGGGTGATGGCAGCGTGATGGCAGGGTGATGACGGGCGTGATCGCCGGGCTCACGGCAGGACGCGGGGGTCGGTGAGGTCGGCGTCGCCGAGGCCCAGAGCACGGGCGATGCGCCGCGCCTCGTCGAGGCCGATCTCCTCGCCCGCACCCCGGCCGGCCCACCAGAGCTCCTCGGGCTGGGTGCTGGCGTGCCACCGACCGTCGACCCCCAACCGGGCGCCGCGGTGGACACCGGTGCTCCGGGGGTCGTAGCGGAGCAGGGTCGGGCCGAGGGTGCCGCCGCGATCGACCCAGAACGTGAGGCGGGGAGGCCGGGCGGGACGGCGGGGGCGGGCGGGCCGAACGGGTCTGCGGGGTCGGCCGCCCGTGCTCGCGGCGGTCACGTCCGCCAGCATGGTTCACCGTGAGCAGCGGGACGACCGGCCGACGGAGGAACATCCCCGGGGCCGGTGCTGCCCCGAACGCCGGGCCCGATCGGGTCCGGACGGTTCTCGCGGCGTGCGACGCGGTCGACGGGTTCTTCGCGATCTCGACCCGCGACGTCGAGGCGGCCGACCCCTCGTGGCGACCGCTCGCGCGCTTCCTCGCCGTCCCCGAGCAGGGCGCCGACCCGCTCGCCCAGCGGCTCGAGCAGGTGGCCGCGGGGCTCGGCGCACCCCGCCGCGTCGCGGCGTCCCTCCTGGGGCAGTCGCTGGCGTCGCGGTCGGTCTCGGTCCTGCTCGCCGCGGCCGCCCAGGGCGTCCTGCCCGACCTCTCCCCGGTGTCGGTCCTGCACGCGCGGGCCTGGCCGGGCGGGCCGATGCCGCTGTGGGCCGACCCGGAGCGCCTCGACGGCGTCCTGCTCGGGGCGCCGGACGACCCGGGCACGGCCGCGGCCGTCGCCCGGGCGCTGGCCGAGGACCACGTCGCGCCGGTCGTGGCGGCGATGCGGGCGCGGGCGTCGGTGTCCGAGCGCGTGCTGTGGGGCAACGCCGCCGGGGCCCTCGGCGGGGCCGTCCGGGTGCTGGGCTCCGCCCGCCCGGATCTTCACGACGCCGCCCTCGCCCTCGCCCGCGGCGTGCTCGGCCAGGAGCCCTTCGCCGGGCTCGGGGGCTTCGTCGCCGATCCCGACCACCCCAGCGGCCTCGGTTTCGCGCGCACCACCTGCTGCCTCTACTACCAGGTGCCCGGCGGCGGGAAGTGCGGCGACTGCGTGCTCAACCGCCGCTAGCTACACCGGCGGCCAGACCACCAACAGCCGGCCCGCGCCGATCAGCGCGAACACCCCGACCAGCGCGAACATCGCCACCCAGATCCCGCCCGGGACCCCGGTGAGCCGTTCGAGCTGGTCGGCGTCGGAGTCCGGCGCGCGGCGGCGGGACCGCTTGCGCTGCACCTCCATCACGGTGCGCAGACCGCCGATGATGAGGAACCAGGTCACGAAGCAGGCGAAGCCGTACTGCACGTTCGCCGACCCGTAGGCGGCGACGACGACGAACACGGCGCCGGTGAGCACCACCGAGAGCACGCCGTAGGCGTTGCGGATGAGGATCAGCGTCGCGAGCAGCAGGACCACGGCGACGACGAGCATCGCCGAGATCGCGTCGGCCGCCACCAGCACCGACGCGCCGATCCCGAGCACCGGCGGCGTCGCGTAGCCGGCGGCGGCGGTGGCGACCATGCCCGGCCCGTCGCGGCGTCCCTTCGAGACGGTGACGCCCGAGGTGTCGGAGTGCAGGAGGATCCGGGTCAGCGTGCGCCCGGAGAGGATCGCGACCAGGGCGTGCCCGCCCTCGTGCGCGATCGTGACGACGTTGCGGGCGAGCCGCCAGGTGCCGTGCACCGCGACGACGAGCAGGGCCACCAGACCACTGACGATGACGAGCGTGGCCTGCGTCTGGCCGGTGCTGAGCTGGTCGAGGCCGTCGAAGGGCGACGGCAGCGAGGTCGGGAGGCCGGTCGTCACGATGGGGGCACGGTAGTAGGTGCCCCGTCGCGCCTCGGTGTCGCGCTCGCCGAGCGTCCCGCCGGCGGCCATGCTGATCGCGTGACCGACACCGCGGGGGCCGCCGAGACGATCCGGATGGGGACCGCACGGGGCCGCTGGATCCTGCTGACCACCGTGCTCGGGTCGGGGCTCGCGATGCTCGACTCCACGGTGGTCAACATCGCTCTCGAGCGGATCGGGGCGGAGTTCGACGCGAGCTTCGCCGCGCTGCAGTGGACGATCAACGGCTACACGCTCACGCTCGCCGGGCTCATCCTGCTCGGCGGGTCGCTGGGCGACCGCTTCGGGCGCCGGAAGATCTTCCTCGTCGGCGTGGTCTGGTTCGCCGTCGCCTCCGCGCTGTGCGGGCTGGCGCCGTCGGTGGAGCTGCTCATCGCCGGGCGCGCCCTGCAGGGTGTCGGCGGGGCGCTGCTGACGCCGGGCAGCCTCGCGCTCATCTCGGCGTCGTTCCACGGCGAGGACCGGGCCGCGGCCATCGGGGCGTGGTCCGGGCTCGGCGGGGTGGCCGGCGCGGTCGGCCCGTTCCTGGGCGGGTTCCTCGTCGAGTGGACGTGGCGCGCGGTCTTCCTCATCAACCTGCCGCTGGCCGCCGTGGTGGTGGTCGTCGCACTGCGCCACGTCCCCGAGTCCCGCGACCCCCAGGCCGCGACGCACCTCGACGTCCCGGGCACGGTGCTCGCCGTCGCCGGGCTCGCGGCCCTGACCTGGGCGCTCACGGCCGCGGGCGAGGAGGGCTCGACGGTCTCCGCCGTCGTGGCGGGCGGGATCGGGGTGCTGGCGCTGATCGCCTTCGTCCTCGTCGAGCGCCGCGCCCGGGCGCCGCTGGTGCCCGGCGAGCTCTTCGCCAACCCGCGCTTCACGGGCACGAACATCATCACGTTGCTCGTCTACGGGGCGCTCGGGGTGAACTTCCTGCTCGTCGTGCTCCAGCTGCAGGTCGTGGCGGGCTTCAGCCCGCTGGCGGCCGGCATGGCGACGCTGCCGATCACGCTCATCATGCTCGTGCTCTCGGCCCGCTCGGGACGCCTCGCGCAGCGGATCGGCCCGCGCTGGCCCATGACGATCGGGCTGCTGCTCGCGGCGGTGGCGATGCTGCTGCTGCGGCGGATCGGGCCGGACGCGTCCTACTTCGTCGACGTGCTGCCGGCGGTGGCGCTGTTCGGGCTCGGCCTCGCGGGCACCGTCGCCCCGCTGACCGCGACCGTCCTCGACGCCGCCGACGACCGCCACGTCGGCATCGCCTCCGGGGTCAACAACGCGATCGCCCGCGCCGCCGGGCTGCTCGCGGTCGCGCTGATCCCCGCCGTCGCCGGCATCTCGGGGCAGGACTACACCGACCCGCCGTCCTTCGCGGCGGGCTACCGGATCGCGATGGCGATCGCCGCCGGCCTGCTCGTGGTGGGCGCGGTGCTCTCGGCGGTGCTGCTGCGTCCCCGGAGGACGGCCGCGACGCCGCCCGACGACCCGGACGATCACGCCCCGCCGCGCTTCCCCACCGAGTCCTGCACCCACTGCGGCGTCGCCGCGCCCCAGCAGTACCCGCGCTCGTAGGTCAGGCGAGCGCCTCGAGCACCGCGTCGGCGTCGGCCGCGGTGTTGTGCAGGTGGAAGCCCAGGCGGGCGGCGCCGTCGCGGACCGCCGCGCGCACACCGGCGGCGGCGAGGCGGTCGGCCGCGCCGTCGTGGCGCACCGAGACGATGGCGGACTCGCCCGGCGGCATCCCGAGCCCCGTGCGCACGCGGTTCGCGAGCCCGACGGCGTGGTCGTGCACCGCGGCGGCGTCGAGGGACGCGAGCCAGGGCAGGGCGACCGCGGCGCCGACGTGCGCGAGCCACACGGGGGAGAGGTCGAAGCGCCGCGCGTCGTCGTACAGGCGCAGGGGCAGGCCGTAGATCGCGTCCCAGCCCCCGGCGTACCAGCCGGCGAGGGCGGGGGTCAGGCGCTCGGCGAGCCGGTCCGAGAGCGCCATCCAGGCCGCGCCGCGCGGGGCGAGCAGCCACTTGTAGCCGCCGGCGACCACGGCGTCGGCCCACGCGAGGTCGGCGGGCAGCCACCCCAGCGACTGGGTCGCGTCGAGGACGACGAGCGTGTCCGGGCCGACCTCGGCCCGCAGGGCCGCGAGGTCGAGCAGCGCCCCGTCCGCGGAGGCCACGACGCTGACCGCGACGACGTCGGCGGCGCGGGCGCGCTCGGGCAGCTCCTCGAGCGGCACCTCGGAGACGTCGTGCCCGGCGGCGGCGAACGGGAAGCTCACGCTGGTGAACTCGCGGTCGGCGGTGAGCACGCGCGCGCCGGCGGGCAGCGAGGTCGCGATCAGCCCGACCATGCCCGACACCACGGTGCCCAGCGCCACCGACGACACGGGCACGCCGACGAGCCGCGCGAACGCTTCCCGCCCCGTAGCGACGACGCCGTCGAACCCCGGCGCCGAGGTCTCCGCCCGGCCCCACGCGGTGACCGCGGCGGACACCGCGTCCACCACCGGACCGGGCGGGACCCCGATCGAGGGGGTGTTGAGGTAGATGTCCTCGACGTCGAACGTCGTGCCGAACGCGTGGCGCACTCCCGCGAGGCTAGTGATCCGCGTGGTGGTACGCGTGGGCGACGGCGTGGCCCCGCCCGCGACTGATCATGAAGCGGTTGACCGGCGTCGTGACGACGAAGGCGATCGCGAGCGAGACGGCCAGCGACGCCCAGAACAGCACCGACCCGAGGCCCGCGTCCATCGCTCCGGGCACGGCGAGGACGACCCCGTTGTCGACGACCTCCATCACGGCGATCGAGACCGTGTCCGCGGCGAGGGCGACGCGCAGTGCGGTGCGCAGGTCCGCGCCGGACCGCAGGACGCCGCGCATGGTGAGCGCGTAGCCGAAGACGAACGCCAGCACGACCGACAGGACGACGGTCACGGCGTTGGAGAGCGACGCGGCCGTGCCGATGACCATGCCGAGGACCTCGCCGATCGCGCAGCCGGTGAGGCAGTGGGCGGTGGCCTGGGCGGCGGCCGACCACGAGACGTCGCGCCAGCTCATCGGGTCTCCTCGACGGGGGTGAAGCGGCGCAGGCGCAGGCTGTTGGCGACGACGAACACGCTGGAGAACGCCATCGCCGCGCCGGCGATCACGGGGTTGAGCAGGCCGAGGGCTGCCAGCGGCAGGGCGGCGACGTTGTAGGCGAACGCCCAGAACAGGTTGCCCTCGATGGTGCGCAGGGTGCGCCGGGCGAGGCGCAGGGCGTCGGGGACGACGCGCAGGTCGCCGCGCACGAGCGTGAGGTCGCCGGCCTCGATGGCGGCGTCCGAGCCGGTGCCCATCGCCAGGCCCAGGTCGGCGCGGGCGAGCGCGGCGGCGTCGTTGACCCCGTCGCCGACCATGGCGACCACCGCGCCGGCGTCCTGCAGGCGGGCGACCTCGTCGGCCTTCTGCTCGGGCAGCACGCCGGCGATCACGGTCGGGATGCCGACCTCGTCGGCGACGGAGCGGGCGACGGTCTCGTGGTCGCCGGTGAGCAGGACGGTGCGCAGCCCCATCGCGTGCAGCGCCGCGATCGCGCCGGCGGAGCTCCCACGCACGGTGTCGGCGACCGCCAGGACGCCCCGCGGCTGCAGCGCAGCCCCGGGGTCCGCCCAGGCCACGACGACCGGCGTCGGCCCGCCGGCCTCGACCTCGGCGACGGCGTCGCGCAGCGCGTCGGTGGGGACGCCGAGCTCGTCGAGCAGCCGGAGCCGCCCCACGACGACCGCGCGTCCCTCGACGGTGCCGGTGACGCCGAGCCCGTCGCGGGCGGCGACGTCGACGGCCGCGGGGAGGTCGCCGAGCCGGTCCCGGGCGGCGTCGGCGACGGCGCGGGCGACCGGGTGGGTCAGCGCGTCCTCGAGGGCGCCGGCGCGGCGCAGCAGGTCGGTCCCGTCGACCTCGCCGAGAGCGGTGACGCCGGTCAGGCGCATCTCGCCGGTGGTGACGGTGCCGGTCTTGTCGAGGACGACGGTGTCGACGCGGCGCGTGGACTCGAGCACCTCGGGCCCGCGCAGCAGGATGCCGAGCTGGGCGCCGCGCCCGGTGCCGACCATCAGCGCGGTCGGCGTCGCGAGCCCGAGCGCGCACGGGCAGGCGATGATGAGGACCGCGACGGCGGCGGTGAACGCGGCGGCGGCGCCCGCGCCGACGAGCAGCCAGACCGCGAGCGTGCCGAGCGCGAGCACGATGACGATCGGCACGAACACCGCGGACACGCGGTCGGCCAGCGCCTGGACGGCGGCCTTGCCGTTCTGCGCCTCCGCCACGCGGCGCGCGATCCGGGCGAGGCGGGTGTCGGCGCCGACCGCGGTCGCGCGCACCACGAGGCGCCCGCCGACCGCGACCGTCGCCCCGCTGACCTCGTCGCCGGGCTCGACGTCCACCGGCACCGACTCGCCGGTCATCGCGCTCGCGTCGATCGCGGAGCGCCCCTCGACGACGACGCCGTCGGTCGCCACCGTCTCGCCGGGGCGCACGACGAACTCGTCGCCGAGCGCCAGCCGCTCGACCGGGATGCGCTCCTCGCGCCCGTCGCGACGGACGGCGACGTCCTTCGCGCCGAGGTCGAGCAGGGCCCGCAGGGCGTCGCCGGCGCGGCGCCGCGCGCGGGCCTCGAAGTACCGGCCGGCCAGCACGAAGGTCGTGACGCCGGCGGCGGCCTCGAGGTAGATGGCGTCGGGGCCGCCGGCGGCGGTCAGCGAGAGCTCGTGGGTCATGCCCGGCATGCCCGCGCCGCCGAGGAAGAGGGCGTAGAACGACCAGCCGAGCGCGGCCAGGGTGCCCACCGAGACCAGCGTGTCCATGGTCGCGGCGCCGTGGCGCAGGTTGGTCCAGGTCGCCCGGTGGATGTCCTGCCCGCCCCACACCACCACCGGGGCGGCGAGGATCGCCGAGAGCCACTGCCAGTTCGTGAACTGCCAGGGCGGCACCATGGCCAGCACGATCACGGGCAGTGTCAGCGCCACGCTCACGAGCAGGCGCCGGCGCAGGACGTCGGCGGTGTCGTCCGCCGGGTGCTCCGCGGGGCCGCCGTGTCCGCCCGGGACCGCGGGCGTGGGGACCGACGCCCCGTAGCCGAGCTTCTCGACCGTCGCGACGAGCTCCGCGGGATCGACGGGCTCGGTGCGGTCGACCCACGCCGTCCCGGTCGCGAAGTTGACCCCCGCCTGCACGCCGTCGACCTTGTTGAGGCGCTTCTCGATGCGGGCGGCGCAGGAGGCGCACGTCATCCCGGTGATCGCCAGCTCGACGCGGCCGGTGCCGGCCGACGGGCCGGCGGCTCCGCCGTGCTCGGTGCCGGACGCCGGCGTGGGCGACGCGGGCGGTGCGGTCATCGGGGCCTCCCTCTCTCCTCCCCGTTGGTACCCCTGGGGGGTATAGCTGTCAATGCGCCACGGCGTGGCGCGCGGGTGGGTCGTCGGTCACGCGCAGCGAAGTGGTGTGATTGTTTCGTGACCTCGCACCGGCCGCTGCCGCGGTCCGGGTCGGACGGACCGGTGGGACCTGCCCGCCCGTCCGGCTCCGCCGGGCCCGTCGCCGCTCCGGCGCGCCACCGCGCGCCGGTCGGAGAGGTCGACGCGCCCGGGGCCGCCCGGTCCGGCGGCGGCGTGGGCCTGCTCAGCGCCCCGCCCCGGACCGCGGCGCCCACGGGGCCGCACACAGGAACGCACACCGGGGGCTACCCGGGAACGCACACCGGGGCGCACACCGGGGCCCACCCGGGGACGCGCACCGGCGCCCACCCCGGGACGCACACCGGGGCCTACCCGGGCACGCAGACCGGGGCGTACCCCGGCACGGCGGCCGGGCCCCACACCGGCGCCCACACCGACGCTCCTCGCCGGGACGCTCCGCCCGGACGCCCGCCCGGACCCGGTCACCCCGAGCGGGTGCCGCCACCTCCTCCGGGTCTCCCGACGACGCGGCCCGCCGCGGGGCCCGCCGTGCCTCCGGTACCACCTCCTCCGCCGGGATCGCCCGGCCGTCCCGGCGGCGACGTGCCGACCCGTGGCGCCGTGCCCGGGCCGCCGGCCGCGCCCGCGAGCCCGCCGCGGGGGACCGGTGTCGTCGCCCGTCCCGCGACCCGTCCCGCCCCGGCCGGCGGGGACGAGCCGGTGGCGCCGCGTCGCTCCACGCCGCCGTCCGCCGACCGTGCCGGCCGCGGCACGGGCGACCGCACCCCCGACCGCACCGCCGACCGCACCGCCCACCGTCGCGCCCCCAGGACCGGCGACGAGCGCTCGGGGGCGGCCACGGGCACGCGGCGCGCCCCGCGGGAGCGGGAGACCACGTCCCGTGCGGCCCCGGTGAGTCGCGTGACCGCTCCGGAGCGCTCGTCGCACCGCGCGGGCGGCCGGGCCGCGAGCCGCTCGCAGGCCCCGCCGCCGAACCGCGCCGCCCGCCGCCGGGTCGCCGCCGACCGGGAGCCGCCGCGCCGGAACCGGGGGCTCCCGCTCGGCGTGGGCGCCGCGGTCGTCGGCGCGCTCATGGCCGGCACGCTGGTCACGATCGAGACGCTCAACGGCGCCCCGGCCAACCCGCTGGCCGCGTCGGCCCGCGCGCTGAACCTGCCGACGAGCGGGACCGAGCACCTGGCGCCGCCCGCCCAGCCGAGCGCGCCGGAGGTCGACCTCGCGGGCGCCGTGTCCGAGGCGGAGCAGGCGGGATCGCGCGACGGCTTCAACCTCAGCGTCGCCGTCGGGGACGCCGCGACCGGGGACGTCGCCCCCGGGTCGAACCCGGACGAGACGTTCTACACGGCGTCGCTGGCCAAGCTCTTCGTCGCCGTCGACATGCTCCAGCGCCAGCGCGACGGCGAGCTGACCCTCGGCGACCGCGACCTGCGCCTGCTCCACGCCGCGCTCACCGTCAGCAGCGACCCGGCCATGAACGCGCTCTGGACCCAGTACGACGGGCCGAGCGCGATCACCCGGGTCTCCCGCTCGGTCGGGCTGGAGGACACCACCGCGCCGGACGACACGTCCCAGTGGGGCGAGGTGCAGACCTCGGCGCGCGACATGGTGAAGCTGCTGCGCCACATCCAGGTCGACCTCCCCGCCCCCGACCGCGACCTGCTGCTGGGCACCATGTCCCAGGCGCAGCGCATCGCGGGCGACGGGTTCGACCAGGGCTTCGGCTTCCTGGACGGCTCGCACGCCCCGGTCAAGCAGGGCTGGCTCTGCTGCCTCGGCTCGCGGGCGAACCTGCACTCCGTCGCCGTCCTCGACGGGCGCTTCCTCGTCGCGGTGATGACCGACGAGCCGCCGGGCTACGACGCGGCCCGCCAGGTGGTCGACGCCGCCGCCTCCAGCGTCCGTCGGGACCTCGGGGACGCCGCCCGCGCCGGGTAACGTGGCGGGCAGTCGGCGCCGGGAGGGTCATGGAGACGGAGCAGTCGCCCGAGCAGCACGGCTACGGCTACGCGGGGAACAAGGACGACCACCTGCGGCGGCTGCGCCGGATCGAGGGCCAGGTCCGCGGCATCGCCCGGATGATCGAGGACGACAAGTACTGCATCGACGTGCTCACGCAGGTCTCCGCGGCCACGCGGGCGCTGCAGAACGTCGCGCTCGGGCTGCTCGAGGAGCACATGGGCGGCTGCGTGGTCGACGCCGCGAAGGCGGGCGACGCGGAGGCGGCCGAGAAGGTCCAGGAGGCCTCGGCGGCGATCGCCCGCCTCGTCCGGTCGTGAGCGCCTAGGACCGCGCGGGCAGGGCGCCGTCGACGCGCCGGCGCAGCTCGGCGGCCAGCGCCTCGACGCCCCCGAAGCGGCGGTCGACCACCAGCTGGCCGAGCACCGCGAGCAGCACCGACGGCCACTCGACGAGCCCGAGGATCCCGGCCCCGGCGTAGAGGGCGTAGAGCACGAGGCTCCCGGCCTCGGGGGTGTGCGCGCGCACCCAGAGCTTCACCGCCTCCTCGTCGCCGCGGTCGAGCGCGGCGAGCAGGTCGGGCGCCTCCTCCGGCTCCGGCGCGGTCTCCGAGGGCAGGGGCGGCATCTGCGTGACCGTCGCCGCCGTGCCGTCGGGGACGGCTGCGAGGTGCGCGCGGGAGGCGGTCGGGGATCCGGCGGTGCCGTCGGCCATGGGATGTCCTCGCGGGGTCGGCGGGATGAACACGTGCTGTCGTGCGGGCGTACCCACCCTAGGCGGCTCAGGTCGCCGGACCGTGATGGATCGTCCCGAGATCCCCGTCGAACGCCGGGCGCGCTCAGCCCGGGAACAACCCGTCGAGCGCGCGGCGGCGCTCGTCGCGGTCGAGCCCGCGCAGGTCGGCGTGCCCGTGCTCGGTGACGACGACGTCGACGTCGTGTGCGGCCGTCGTCACCGGGCGGGCGAGCCGCTCGACGCGCGTCGGGCGTCCCCGGTGCTGCGAGGCCAGCGCGATGACCGAGAGGCCGCGCGCGGAGCGGGCCGCGGCCGCGGCGTAGTCGGGGTGACCGCCGATGCCGCCGACCAGCGCGGTCGCGGTGCCCTCGACGTTCACCTGGCCGTCGAGGTCGATCTCCACGGCCGTGTTCACCGACACCAGCGGCGGGTCCGCGGCGAGGCGCGAGGGCTCGTGGGTGTGCTCGATGCGGTGGACGACGGGGTGCCCGGCGCGGCCCCGGGCGTCGGCCCAGGCGTAGAGCGCCGGGCTGCCGACGAGGTAGGTGGCGACGGGGTCGGAGAGCAGGAGCCCGGCCTCGTCGAGGGCGACGACCCCGTCACCCAGGAGGCCGGAGTCCGCGTGCACCCGGATCCCGGCGGCCCGCACCGCGCCCACGACGGCCTCGCCGAGCTGGCCGGGCGCCCACTGCAGGCGGACCCCGTCGGTGAGCAGGCCCGCGACGTGGCGCCCGATCGCCTCGTGCTCCGGGCTGGGGGCGGGCGGCGGCGCCGGGGCGTGCGGGCCCTCGGACTGCTCGCCGAGCACGAAGACCTGCTCGTCGGGCAGGGGAGGGCCGGCGGCGGCGCGGGGCAGGGCGGGGTCGAGGACGACGGCCAGTGGGACCCCGAGGTCGACCACCGCGCGGATCCATGACACCTCGGCGCCGAGCACCGGACCGACCGGGCCCGGCGCGGCGGCGACCACGAGCACGTCGGGGCGCAGCGGCCCGGCGACCAGCGCCGGCACCGCGGACAGGCGCGCCGGCACGGCGTGCACGTGCCCGGCCTCGGCGGCCTTGCGCAGGCCCCAGCCGGGCATCACGGTGCGGGCGTCGGCGAAGGCGGCGAGGTCGAGGCCGTCGGCGGGCCCGGGCAGCCACCCGGTGACCAGGCGCAGGTCGCCCCGCTCCCGGGCGAGCGCGGAGAGCAGCGGGTAGGCCGCGCGGGGGCTGCCGCAGCCGTCGGCGAGCGCGATGCGCGCCCCGGGGCGCACGAGACCGGCGAGGATGCCGCCGTCCAGGGCCATGATCGGCAGTCTGTCAGCCCCGCGCGGCGCTCCCGAGCAGGCCCCGGGCGATGATCACCTGCTGGATCTGGCTCGTGCCCTCGTAGATCCGGAACAGGCGCGCGTCGCGGTAGAGGCGCTCGACCGGCACGCCGCGCATGTAGCCCGAGCCGCCGTGCACCTGCACGGCGCGGTCGGCGATGCGCCCCACGGCCTCGGAGCAGAAGTACTTCGCCGTCGACGGGCCGAGCGTGGTGTCCGAGCCGTCGTCGTAGGCCCGCGCGGCCTCGCGGACCAGGGCCCGCCCGGCGTGCCAGTCGGTCACCGAGTCGGCCACGAGGCCCTGCACCAGCTGGTAGGCGGCGATCTTGTGCCCGCCCTGCTCGCGCTCGGTGGCGAACAGGCGCATCTCCTCGACCAGCCGCGCCGCCATGCCCATGCAGAGCGCCGCGATGTGCAGCCGCCCGTGCGCGAGGCAGCGCATCGCGGTGACGAACCCGCGGTGCAGGCCGTCCTCGCCGCCGACGAGGTGGGCCGCCGGCACGCGGACCTCGTCGAGGTAGACCTCGCAGGTCCAGGAGCCGCGCTGGCCCATCTTGGCGTCGTGCTCGGTGAACGAGACCCCGGGCGCCGAGGTCGGGACGAGGAACGTCGAGATGCCCTTGGCCGGCGGGGCGTCCGGATCGGTGCGGGCGAAGACCATGAGCACGTCGGCCAGCGGCGCGTTGGTGATCCAGCGCTTCTGTCCGGTGATCACGAACTCGTCGCCGTCACGCGTGGCCTTCGTCGTCAGCGACGAGGGGTCGGACCCGGCGTCCGGCTCGGTGAGCGCGAAGGAGGCGACGACCTCACCGGTCGCGAGCCGGGGCAGCCACTCGTCCTGCTGCTCCGGGGTGCCGCCGGTGAGCAGGACCTGACCCGCGATGCCGTTGTTGGTGCCGAACAGCGAGCGCAGCGACGGCGTGGTCCAGCCGAGCTCCATGGCCAGCTCGACCTCCTCGGCCATCGACAGGCCGATGCCGCCGAACTCCTCGGGGATCGCGAAGCCGTAGAGGCCCATCGCCTTGCACGCCTCGCGCAGCTTCTCCGGGACCTCGTCGGTGGCCTCGATCTCGTCCTCGCGCGGCACCACCTCCTCGCGCACGAACGCGCGGACCGAGGACAGGACGTCGGCGAAGTCAGAGGCCTCCATGGCCTCACCGTGTCACGTTCCGCGGGGCCCCGCCGTCCACCCTCCGACCCGCCCGAGCAGGAGGAGCCCCGATGACCCGCATCCCCCTCGTCGACGACGCCGACGCCGGCGTCCTCGGCCGCCTCGCCTACCGTTTCGCCCGGCGGCGCTTCGGCGACGTGCCCGAGCCGTTCACGGCGCTGCGCCACCACCCCGGCCTGTTCTGGACCGCGGCGGTGTCCGAGTCGCTCACCGAGAAGGTCGCGACCGTCCTGCCGGCCCGGCTGCGCGACCTCGCCGTCTACCGCACCGCGACCCGGGTCGGGTGCTCCTGGTGCGTCGACTTCGGGGAGATGCTCTGGATCCGCGCGGGCCTCGACGCCGACCACCTGCGCCGGGCCGCGGCCGACGACGCCCCCGACGACGGGCGCTTCGACCCCGACGAGCGGGCGGTCCTCGCCTACGCCGACGCCATGAGTGCGCAGCCGATCGCGGTCACCGACGCCCAGGTGGCCGACCTCGACGCCCGCCTCGGCCACGCCGGGCTCGTCGAGCTGACCCACCTGATCGCCGTGGAGAACCAGCGGGCGCGGTCCAACGCCGCGCTCGGCCTGCGCGCGCAGGGCTTCGCGGCGTCGTGCGAGGTCCCGGTCAGACCTTCTCCGGGTTGAGCACCGCGTGCACGGCGCGGGCGCGCCCGTCCGCGACGGTCAGGACCAGGACGGCCGACGCCGGCCCGAACGGCGCGAGCAGGCCGGCCTCCCCGTTGACCAGCACCGGTCGTGCGGCGTCCAGGACCTCGGCCCCGCCCTCCTCGAGCAGGGCGACGAGCAGCCGCGCGATCTTCTCGGCGCCCACCACGGTCCGCCGCGCGGCCTTGACGACGCCGCCGCCGTCGGCGCGCAGGGCGGCGTCGGGGTGCAGGAGCGTCACCAGCGTCGGGACGTCGCCGGCGGCGAGGGCGGCGACGAACGCGTCGAGCACCCGGCGCTGGTCGGGCTCGGGCACCGGGTCGGGCAGCTCGCCGTCCGCCGCGGCGGCGCTGACCGTGCGCCGGGCCCGGGAGGCGTGCTGGCGCGCGGCCGTCGTCGTGCAGCCGAGCACCTCGGCGACGTCGTCGAAAGGCAGGCCGGCGGAGTCGTGCAGGACGAGCGCCACCCGCTGGTCGGGGGACAGGCGCTCGAGCACGAGCAGCGCGGCGATCCGGACGTCCTCGCGGGCGACGACGGCGTCGAGCACGTCGTCGGCGCCGGTCGTGACCAGCGGCTCGGGCAGCCACGGCCCGACGTACTGCTCGCGGCGGGCGGGCGCCGAGCGCACACGGTCGAGGCAGAGCCGCCCCACCGTGGTCGCGAGCCAGGCCCGCGGGTCCCGGACCCGGGCGCGGCCCTCGTCCCCGAGCCGGTCCCAGCGCAGCCACGCCTCCTGCAGGGCGTCCTCGGCGTCGGACCGCGACCCGGTGAGCCGGTAGGCGACGGCGAGCAGGTGGGCGCGGTGCTCCTCGGTCGGGGGCGCCTCGGCGGTCACCCCGCCAGCATGCCCGCGCGGCTCACCGCACGCCGCGCATCGCCCGCTTGATCCACGGCGTGAGGGCGAAGAGCACGAGGCCGAGCACGATCGCCGCGCCGCCGGTGACACCGAAGTAGGCGCCCTCGTGCTCCGGAGCGTAGAAGCCCGCGAGCGTGCCCGAGAGCGCCGATCCCAGCGAGACCGTGAGGTAGAACAGCGCGACCGTGAGGTTCCGGAACGCGGCCGGCCCGATCCGCGTCGACACCGAGAGCCCGACCGGCGAGAGGTTGAGCTCGGCGAGCGCGAACACCAGCAGGATGAACACCAGCGCGACCACCGGTGTGGAGTTGCCGACGCCGCCCGCCCACGGCAGGAAGAGCAGGAACGCGAGACCCATGCCGGTGGCGCCGATCGCGAACTTCGCGGGCGTCGACGGCGCGCGGGTGCCGAGCTTCGTCCAGAGCAGCGCGAACACCGGTGCCAGGACGATGACCCAGAACGGCTCGATGGAGTTGACCCAGTTGACCGGCATCTCCCAGCCGAACAGGTTCCGGTCCAGCCGCTCGTCGGAGTAGAGCTCGACGACGGTGAACTGCTGCTGGAACAGCGACCAGAACACCACGCTGCCGAGCCACATCGGGACGAACGCCCGGACGCGGCTGCGCTCGTCGTCGTCGACCTTCGGGCTGGTCAGCATGATCGTGAAGATCACGATGGAGATCACCGCGACGACGATCGCCACGGCGGTGGAGAGCGTGCCCGGCTCGAGCACCCCGGTGGCGAAGCCGATCAGGACCACGACGACGACGCCGACCGCGACGAGCGCCGGCCGGACCCACGCGCCCGGGGGCAGCGGGTCGGGCACCACGGACGCGGTGTCGGGGAGGCCCCGCCGGCCCACCGCGTAGATCCCCAACCCGATGGCCATCCCGATCGCGGCCAGGCCGAACGCCCAGTGGAACCCGATCTGCTGCTGGGTCAGCCCCGTGAGCAGGGGGCCGACGAGCGCGCCGATGTTCACGCCCATGTAGAAGATCGAGAAGCCGGCGTCGGCGCGGGGGTCGTCGCGGGCGTAGAGCGAGCCGACGACGCTCGTCGCCGAGGTCTTCACCCCGCCGCTGCCCAGGGCGACCAGGACGAGCCCGATGGCGACGCCCGTGAGCCCGGGAACGACGGCGAGGGCGATGTGCCCCGCCATCACCGTGATCGCGGAGAAGAACAGCGTCCGTTCGGCGCCGAGGACCCGGTCGGCGACCCAGGCGCCGACCACGGCGGCGAGGTACACCAGGCCGCCGTAGGCGCCGATGATGCTGGTGGCGGACGCCTTCTCCAGGCCCAGCCCGCCCTCGGTCGCGGCGTAGTACAGGTAGTACGCCATGACGGTCTGCATCCCGTAGAACGAGAAGCGTTCCCACAGCTCGACCGAGAACAGGCTGCCCAGGACGAGGGGGTGCCCGAAGAACCGTCGGTCGGTCGAGGGCACGTGCTCGGTGGTCGGGGTCGTCACGGGGTGCAGCGTGCTCCTCGCGGAGCGCGACCGCCAGCGTGGACACGCGGCGAGGACCCGTCCGGATAGCGAAAGGATGTCCCCGGTTCGTGTCGACACCGGGCGACGGAACGGGCACGCTGCGCCACCACACGGGCGGCGCCGCCCGTTCCCGGAGGTGGCCTCGTGTACGTCCAGAACGACACCCCGCTCGGCTCGCTGGCGCTGAGCTCGCTGGTCGCCGTGCTCCCGCTGCTGATCCTCTTCGTCCTGCTGGGCGGCCTGCGGGTCCGGGCGTGGCTCGCGTCGCTGATCGGGCTGGCGGTCGCGCTGCTCGTCGCGATCCTCGTGTACGGCATGCCGGTCGGGCAGGCCGTCCTCGCGGGGATCGAGGGCGCGGCGTTCGGCTTCTTCCCGATCCTCTGGATCGTGATCAACGCCTTGTGGATCTACCAGATGACCGTGACGTCGGGGCACTTCGACGTGCTCCGCCGGTCGTTCGGGTCGGTGTCCGACGACCCGCGGGTGCAGGCGGTCATCATCGCGTTCGCCTTCGGCGCGCTGCTCGAGGCGCTCGCCGGGTTCGGCACGCCGGTGGCGATCTGCACGATCATGCTCATCGCGCTGCGCTTCCACCCGCTCAAGGCCGCTGTGGTGGCCCTGGTGGCCAACACGGCACCCGTGGCATTCGGGGCCATCGCCGTGCCGATCACGACGCTGGCGCAGGTCACCGGCCTGCCGGAGGACGCCCTCGGCGCGATGGTCGGGCGGCAGACCCCGATCCTGGCGCTGTTCGTGCCGTTCGTCCTGGTCGGGCTGGTCGACGGCGCGAAGGGGCTGCGGGAGACCTGGCCGGTCGCGCTGGTCGCGGGCCTCGTGTTCGGTGTCGCGCAGTTCGCGACGTCGAACTACCTCTCGCTCCCGCTGACCGACATCGTCGCCGCCCTGCTCTCCGCCGGCGCCGTCGTGCTGCTGGTGCGGGTCCGGCCGCCGCGCCGCTCCCCGGTCGCGACCGACGCGACGGCCGAGGAGACCGCGGCCGCCAGGACGCCGGTGGGCGTGGGCGGTGGCGACGGGACGGGTGGCGACGGGACGGATGGCGACGGGACGGGTGGCGTGCCCGCCGAGGGGGCCGCCGCCGACGACCACCGTCAGGACAGCCGACGGGACACCGTCCTCGCGTACATGCCCTACGTGATCATCATCGTGCTGTTCGGCATCCAGCAGATCCCGCCGGTGAGCAAGGCGCTCAAGGCGGTGACCGTGAAGTTCAACTGGCCCGGGCTGGACGTGCGCACCGCGGCGGGCAAGCCCGTGTCCACCGTGGCCTTCAACCTCAACTGGCTCGAGGCCGCCGGGACGATCCTGCTCATCGCCGGCGTCATCACCGCGCTGGTGCTGAGGCTGCACCCGGGTGCCGCCGTCGCGGCCTACGGGCGGACGCTGGTGCAGCTGCGCACGGCGATCCCGACGGTCATGGCCGTGCTCGCCCTGGCCTACGTCATGAACGACTCGGGGCAGACGCTCACCCTCGGAGCCCTGCTGGCCGGGACCGGCGGGTTCTTCGCGGTGCTCTCCCCGGTGCTCGGCTGGCTCGGGACGGCGGTCACCGGTTCGGACACGTCGTCGAACTCGCTGTTCGGCGCGCTGCAGGTCACGGCGGCCAAGGGCGCCGGGCTCGACCCGATCCTGCTGGCGGCGGCGAACAGCTCCGGCGGCGTCCTCGGCAAGATGATCTCCCCGCAGAACCTCGCCATCGCCGCGTCCGCGGTCGGCATGGCCGGGCGCGAGGGGGAGATCCTGCGCCGCGTCCTGCTCTGGAGCCTCGTGTTCCTCGCGGGCATGTGTGTCCTCGTCCTGCTGCAGTCGACACCGGTGCTGGGCTGGATGGTGGTCGCGGGATAGGCACCGGTGTGATCGGGTAGGACCGTTCGACGGCACTTGCCGTGCACCCGCTCGTCGTCGGCAGCGTCGCGGGTACCGGAGTGGTGTGATCGTCCCCGATCGATCACGGAGGGGTGCATGGATCCGGTCCTCATCGTCGTCGTGGTCGCCGCCGTCGTCCTCGTCCTGGGCGTCGTGCTCGTCCTCGTGGCCCGCAAGCGTTCCCAGTCGCGGCGCGCGGCGCTGCGCAGTCAGTTCGGCGACGAGTACGACCGCGTCGTCTCCGAGTACGGTCAGCGCGACGGCGAGCGCGAGCTGCGGGCGCGCCTGTCCCGGCGCCGCGAGCTGGAGGTGCGCGAGCTCGACGGCGGGGAGCGCGACCGCTTCGGCCAGGCGTGGGAGTCGGCGCAGTCGTCGTTCGTCGAGAACCCGTCGACCGGGCTGCGCGACGCGGACCTGCTCGTGCAGCAGGTGATGCGCGAGCGCGGCTACCCGACCGAGCGCTTTGAGGAGCGCGCCAAGATGATCTCGGTCGACCACCCGGACCTCGTCGAGCGCTACCGCGCCGCCCACCGGACCTCCACCGAGGTCGAGGAGGGCACCGCCGACACCGAGGACATGCGCCAGGCGATGGTCGACCACCGCTACCTGTTCGACGCCCTGCTCGGCGGCGGCGACGCGGCCCGGACGCGGCGGATGTGAGCGAGACCCGCGTCCTCGCGGACCGCTACGAGCTGCGCGGGCTCATCGGGCGCGGCGGCATGGCCGAGGTCCACCGTGCCCTCGACCGCGAGCTCGGGCGCACCGTCGCGGTGAAGCTCCTGCCCGCCGAGCACCGGGGCGACGCGGAGTACGGCGGGCGGCTGCGCGACGAGGCCCGGGCGGCCGCGGTGATCGACCACCCGCACGTCGTCGCCGTGCACGACGTCGGGTTCGCCGACGGCGGCGAGGTCTTCGTCGTCATGGAGTGCGTCGAGGGCCGCACCCTGCGCGAGGAGCTCCGCGACCGCGGGCGCCTGCCGTCCGGGGAGGCGGCGGCGCTGCTCGTGCCCGTCTGCGAGGCCCTCGCCGCGGCGCACGAGCGGGGGATCGTCCACCGCGACGTGAATCCCGGCAACGTCATGCGCTGCGACGACGGCACCGTCAAGCTGATGGACTTCGGCATCTCCCGCGTCGCCGACGTGGAGGGCTTCACCCACACCGGCGTGGTCGTGGGCACCGCGGCCTACCTCTCGCCCGAGCAGGTCCGCTGCGACCCGCTGGACGGCCGCTCGGACCTCTACGCCGTGGGGTGCACGCTCTACGAGCTGCTGACCGGACAGGTCCCGTTCCGCGGCCCCAGCTCGGTGGAGATCGCCTCGCAGCGGCTGCGGGAGTCGCCGGTGCCGCCGCGGGAGATCGTGCGCGACGTGCCCGCCGACCTCGACGCCGTCGTGCTGCGCGCGCTGGCCCTCGACCCCGCGGGACGCCACCGCGACGCCCGCGAGCTCGCCGACGACCTGCGCCGCTCCGCCGCGCCGGACCCGTCGCAGCGGACCGAGGTGATCACCTCGCGGAACGGCGGCGCCGCGCCGGCCACCCGGCCCGACCCGGCGCCCGCGTACCGGACCGACCCCGTGACGGGCCCCGACCCCGGCGAGCGCGAGCCCTGGTCGGCGGTGCGGCGCCTCGGCATCGCGCTGGTCGTGCTCGCCGTGCTCGTGCTCGCCGGCGCCGGCGTGGTGCTCGCGCTGCGGTGAGGTGTCAGCGAAGTGCCGTTGCAGACGCTGAGCGTCCGTATCGGGACGTCGATCACTGGACCTGGCCGATCCGGCGCAGGGCGAGGCGGCCGTCGGCGGGCCCGGTCGGTGTCCAGGTGCCCGATGCGACCGTCCACGTGCGGCCGTCGTAGGTGACGCTCTCGAGCGAGAGGCGCTCGCCGTGCGCCACGAGCCAGGTCGCGAGCGCCCAGCCGGCCTGCTCGGTCTGCTCGCCCGAGAGCCGCCGGGTGCCGACCTCCTGGGCGGCCAGTTCGGCGACGGGGGTGATCGAGGGATCGGCCGGCGGGGTCGCGGGCAGGTCGGTGCAGGTCCACGACGCCGGCGCCTGCCCGAGCAGGGAGACGGCCATGAGGCGCGCCTCGGGCTCGTGGTCGGCGTAGGCCTCGGGGTAGCCGCTGCGCTGCACGCGCTGGGCCGCGGCCGTGACGTCCATGCTCGCCCAGCCGGGCACCTGCAGGAGCGCGGTGTAGAACGCCGTCGTGGCGTAGACGGGGTCGAGGATCTCGTCCTGCGAGCCCCAGCCCTGGCTCGGGCGCTGCTGGAACAGCCCGACCGAGTCGCGGTCGCCGCCGCGCAGGTTGGCCAGGCCGGACTCCTGCACCGCGGTCGCGAGGGCGATCGTCACCGCGCGGTCGGGGACGCCGAGCCGTCGCCCGACGCCGACGATGGTCGCGGCGTTGTCGGCCTGGCCCGGCGAGAGCGTCCAGGTCGTGGGCAGGCCGGGGGAGTCGGGCGGCGCGGTGATCGTGCAGCGCGGGGTGGCGAGCGGTGAGCTCCGGGACAGGACCACGATCAGCGTGATCACCAGCGCGAGCACGGCGAGGACGGCGACGACGGCCACGCCCAGGCGGGCACGGGCGGCGAACGGGGTGCTCAGGATGCGTCCTCTCCGGACATCTGCGCGCGGTGCTCGGCGACCGACGCGACGACCTCGGTGAGGAAACGATCGATGACGGCGAGTTCGTCCGGTGTGTAGTCGGCGAGCACGGCGTCGAGCCGGGCCGCCAGCGGGCCGAACCAGGCGCGGCCGACGTCGGCGCCCGCGGCGTCGTGGTGCAGGGTCACGCGGCGACGGTCGACGTCGTCGCGCACCCGGTGGAGATGCCCGAGCCGCTCGAGCCGGTCGACCGCGGCGGTGGTCGCCCCCGAGGAGAGGCCGACCTCGGCGCCGAGGCGGCCGGGCGTGAGCGCGTCGCCGTCCCGCTCGGCGCGCAGCACCGCGAGCAGCGCCTGGGCGTCGGTGCGGTGCAGCCCGTGCCCGGCGGCGAACGCCTGGCCGAGGCGCCCGGACTCGTCGGCGTAGGCCTGGAGGAGCTCCACGAGGTGCGCGCGGTCCACCACGTCTGCATGCTAGCGACACACCGAGTAATCTCGACCGTCGAGACATTCGATCGTGGAGGAGTAACCGTGACCACTCCGGCTGACCGCGTCCGCGCCGGCGCCCTGCTCGCCGGGACCCTGCTGCAGCTCGTGGCCGGCGGGCTGGGCGGCTCCGGGGCGTTCGGCCTGTCGGTCGGCGTCGTGGCGCGGGAGAACACCACCGTCGTCATGCCCGTGCCGGCGGCGTTCTCGATCTGGGGCCTGATCTATGCGGCGCTGCTGCTCCTCGCCGTCCGCCAGGCCCTGCCCGGCCAGCCCGCGCGCCCCGTGCACCGGGCCACCGGCTGGTGGCTGGTCGCGTCGACGCTGCTCAACGCGGGCTGGATCCTCGCGTTCTCCGCGCAGCTGGTGGTGCTCGCGCAGGTGATCATCGTCGGGCTGCTCGTGGTGCTCGCCGTGGCGCTGGCGCAGCTGTCCGCGTTCCGGGCGGAGGGCCCCGCCGACCGTCTGCTGCTGCACGGCCCCGTCGCCCTCTACGCGGGATGGGTGAGCGTCGCGACCGTGGTCGGCGCGGCCACCACCGGCACGTTCCTCGGCGCACCGGGGGCCGGCGGCGTCGCGACCGTCCTCGGCACGCTGGTCCTGCTGGTCACCGGCGCGATCGCCGGCGTCGTGGTGGGCCGGTGCGGCGGGGCGCTCCCGTTCGCGGCGTCCGTGGTCTGGGCGCTGGGCGCGATCGTCGCCATGGCCCCGCCCCTGCCGGTCACCCTCGCGGCGCTCGTGGCCCTCGTCGCCGTCCTCGTCGTCCTGGCCCACCGCGTCCTCGTCGCCCCGCCCGCCACCCGCCTGCCCGCCGCCTTCGGCTGAGTGGGTGCCGGCGAGCTGGGCGAGGTCCGGGGTGGTGCCAGCCTGGCGTCCACGCTGGCGTTCAACGAGAGGAAACCCACCACGATCACCACCGGGCCCCGGCGCACACGGGGTGTGCGAGCAATGCGGCTTTCCTGGCGTGTGACGCCAGGATCGCCACACGCTCGGTACGGCGACACGCCGGGAACGGCGCGGGTGCCGGGAGCCGACACGCGAGCCGCACGGTCCGCAGGTCACCGAGCTCGTTGATCATGCGCGAGGCGCTCCGCACCACCGCACCCGGCGCCCCACCCGCCCGCGTGGTGAGGTGATCACGTGCTGGTGTGGCTCGTGCGCGCAGGGGCGGTGATCTGGCTCCTCGCGGTGCTGGTCGTCGCCGTCGGCACGTACGCGCCGCGTCTACCGGTGACCGGGTTCCTCGGGTCGTTCGTCACCGGGCAGTACCCGCTGCACGCCGCGCTGGCGGGCGTCGTCGGCGTCGGGCTCACCGGCCTCGCGTGGTTCCTCGGCGCACGCCGCGACGGGCCGCCGATGCTGGTGATCGCCCTGCTCGCGACGGTCGCCCTCGCCGGCGTCGTCGTCACCCAGGCCCGCGCGTCCCACGTGACGATCGACTGGTGGGCGGCGCTGACCGTCACCGGACAGCCCGACGGGCACCCCGACCGCACCGAGCAGTACGGCGTCGACGCCGACGGGCGCCCCCTGCACGTCGACCTCTACCGGCCCGCCGGCCCCGGCCCGCACCCGGTCGTCGTCTGGGTGCACGGCGGGAGCTGGGTGCGGGGCGAGCGCACGGACCGCACCGCGCTGTGCCGCTGGCTCGCCGACCGGGGCCACGCCGTCGTCGCCGTCGAGTACCGCCTGCCACCACCCGCGCCGGTGGGGGAGGGGCAGCGCCGCGACGTGGCCGCCGCCGCGTCGTGGGCCGTCGAGCACGCCGCGGAGGAGCACCTCGACCCCGACCGCGTCGTGCTCGCCGGCCAGTCCGCCGGGGCGACGCTCGCGCTGAGCACGACCGCCGGGATCCTCGCCGGCGAGCTCGCCGGCCCGCGGCCCCGCGCCGTCGTCGCCCACTACCCGGTGACGGACCTGCGCGCGATCGCCCCGCAGCTCCAGGACGCCGTGCTCGGCGGGCCCGCCGGCCAGCACCCGCGAGAGACCGCGGACGGTTCGCCGATCGATCTCGTGCGCCCCGACCTCCCGCCGACCCTGCTCGTGCTCGGCGCGGCGGACCACTTCGTCTTCCCCGACCGCGTCCACGCCTACGACCGCGCCCTGCGCGCCGCCGGCGTCCCCGGCCGGCTGGTCGAGGTGCCGCACGCCGACCACGTCTTCGACTTCCCCTTCGGCAGCCCCGGCGCCCAGATGACGCGCCCGCAGGTCGCCGCGTTCCTCGCCGAGCACGTCGGTACCCGCACACCGTGACCGGATGAGCACTCCGTGGTGAACTGCCCCGTATGACCGATCGTGAGGTCGACGCCGCGGACACCACCCAGGCGCCGCGACGGCGCTGGAGCATCGTCGGGCCGGGGATCGTCGTCGCCGCGACGGGTGTCGGCGCGGGTGACCTCGTCGCGACGCTCGTCGCCGGCTCGGAGTACGGCTACACGCTGATGTGGGCCGTGGTGGTCGGGGTGGTCGTCAAGATCGCGCTGGCCGAGGCCACGGGTCGCTGGCACCTCGCGACCGGCTCCACGATCTTCGCGGGCTGGCGCTCGCTCGGGCCGTGGACGACGGTCTACTTCGTCGTCTACGTGGCCATCTGGGGCTTCGTCTACGGCGCGACGGCGATGACGTCCTCGGCGCTGCCGCTCGCGGCGATGTTCGGCGGCTCGATCCCGGCGTGGGGCATCCCGTGCGGCCTCGTCGGACTGGTGCTCGTGTGGTTCGGCTCGTACCCGCTGTTCGAGAAGATCATGACGGTGCTGGTCGGCGTCATGTTCGTCGTCGTGGTGGGCCTCGCGATCCTCGTGCTGCCCGACGTGCCGGCGATGCTCGCCGGGCTGATCCCGACACTGCCGGCGGGTTCGGGGATCTACACGCTCGGCCTGGTCGGCGGCGTCGGCGGCACGGTGACGATGGCCGCGTACGGCTACTGGGTCAACGCCAAGGGCTGGCGGGACAGCTCGTGGATGAAGGTCATGCGGCTGGACAACCGCGTCGCCTACATCACCACGGGGATCTTCGTGGCCGCGATGCTGGTCGTCGGCGCTGAGCTGTTCTACACGGCGAACATCGCCCTGGTCGAGAGCGACCGCGGCCTGCTCGACCTCGACGCGATCCTCCAGCAGCGCTTCGGCCCGGTGATCGCGACGCTGTTCCTCATTGGGTTCTTCGCGACGTCGTTCTCGTCGCTGCTCGGGGTCTGGCAGGGCGTGAGCCTCATGGTCACCGACTTCGTCCGGACCCGACGCGAGGCCGTCGCGAAGACTCCCGACGAGCTCGCCGCCGCTGGTCAGCTGCACGAGGACGCCGAGCGGAGCACCCCGTTCCGCGCCTATCTGCTGTGGCTGACGTTCCCGCCGATGCTGCTGCTGTTCCTCGGGCGGCCGTTCGCGCTGGTCGTCGCGTACGGCGCGCTCGGGGCGTTCTTCATGCCGTTCCTGGCGATCACGCTGCTGTGGCTGCTCGGCAGCAGCCGCGCCCCGCGGGAGTGGCGCAACGGGTGGCTCTCGACGACGTTGCTCGTCGGCGCCGCGGCCCTGTTCCTCGTGCTCTGCGTGACCGAGCTGATCGACGTCTTCGGCTAGATACGTGAGCGAACTTCGGTGCCATAGCACCGAAGTTCGCTCACGTACGGCCTCAGAACGTCAGGACGAGACGGCCCCGGACGCCGCCGGCCTCGAGGCGGCGGTGGGCCTCCGGCGCCTTCTCCGCGGGGATCGTGTCGGCGACGCGCAGGGTCAGCGCGCCGTCCTCGCACTGGCGCCGCAACCGGTCGAGCGCGGCGTGGTCGGTCGCGACGTCGCGCACGAGCACGGGGTGCCACGTGATGCCGCGCTCGTCGGCGCCCCGGTGACCGCGGACCGTGGCGATTCCGCCGCCGTCCCGGACGGCGTCGAGCAGGACGTCGCCCTGCAGCGATCCGTCGACGAGCGCGTCGACGCCGCCGGGCTGGCTCTCGCGGATGCGGGCGGCCACGTCGTCCCCACGGCGCACGACCACGTCGGCGCCGAGCCCGCGCACCAGCGACTCGTCCGCCTTCGAGGCGTCCGCGACGACGGTGAGCCGGTCGGCCTTCGCCAGCTGCACGACGTAGCCACCGAGCGCCCCGGCAGCTCCGGTGACGGCCAGCGTCTGCCCGGGCTGCAGCGCCAGGGCGTCGAGGGCCAGGCGGGCGGTCAGCGCGTTCATCGGCAGCGTCGCCGCCTCCACCACGGAGGCGCCGGCCGGCGCGCGCACGACCGACCCTGCCGGGACGACGACGTGCTCGGCGTAGGCGCCGTGGCTGCCGTCGGGCACCACGATCGCCATCGCGGCGTCGCCGACGTGCAGCTCGGTGTCGGTGCCCTCGCCGATCTCGTCGACCTCGCCGGCGGCGTCCATGCCCGGGACGTAGGGCGGCGGGTCCTTGCGCTGCCGCTCCGCCCGCGACCCGTCACGGGCGAGCGTGTCGGTCGGGTTGACCGCGGCGGCGCGCACCCGCAGCCGCACCTCGCCCGGCCCGGCGTGGGGCTCGGGCAGCTCGACGACCTCGAGGGCGTCGGGACCTCCGTAGGCGTTCACTCCGATGGCTCGCACATGTCGTGCCTACCCGGTGGGGTAGACCGGGACGCGTGCGCTGCTTCCGCGTCGTCGACAGCCCGATCGGGCCGCTCACCCTGACCTGGGACGTCGCGGTCGGGGCCGTCCGCGGGCTGCACGTCCACGACCAGCGGGAGCGCGACCCGGACCCGTCCTTCGGCGCACCCGACGACGGCCGCTGCGGCCCGCTCGACGACCTCGCCGGCGAGCTCGACGAGTACTTCGCGGGGGAGCGGCGGAGCTTCTCGCTGCCCCTCGACCCGCCGGGCACCCCGTTCGCGCGGTCGGTCTGGACCGCGCTGCGCGACGTCCCGTACGGCGCGACGACCACCTACGGGACGCTCGCGGCGGCGATCGGGAGCCCGCGCGCAGCGCAAGCCGTCGGCACGGCGAACGCTCGTAATCCGATCAGCCTTCTCGTTCCCTGTCACCGCGTCCTGTCCGCCGCGGGGCGTCCCTCGGGTGGGGGACCCGGCGTACGACGCAAGCGTTTGCTGTTGTCGCTGGAGCGCCGCGACCCTTGACCGAGGCGGTCACGGGAGTATGTTCGGTCGTGTCGTTGTGGTGACGATCACACGAGCTGAGGGCTGATCCGCCGCAGTCACGACCGAAGGTTTCCGACCGGGATCGAGGTGATGGATTGGACGCAGGGAACACCCCGCACCGCATCACGAGGACCCGGTCGACCCGGCGCCGCACCGCGCACGGGAGCTGATCGACAGCAGACTCCACGCCGCTGAGCGCATGCAGGCGGTCGGTGGGACGACCGGGACCGTGCGGGTCCCGAGCTGACACTTCCTCCCAGATCACGAACCGGCGTCCCGATCACGGGGCGCCGGTTCGTGCATGTGTGGGGTCCGGTCGGGTGT